>JAIFNJ010000120.1 GCA_020047835.1 Bacteroidota bacterium | reverse complement strand
GAGGCACTACATTGAACAGCATATTGGTATATTTGAAAATCTGATCGTTGGGCAAATATTTCAAACTGAATTCACGGAACGCATCATACCGGGGATCGGTTTTCCTAAGCACCGCATGGCCAAATCCTGGAATCACTTTACCGCTTTTTAATGTATCCCAAACGAATTTTTTCATTAATTCTTCGGTAGGTTCAACGCCTTCCAATTTCTTTATAACATCATTTAACCAACGCAATACTTCTTGGGTAGCCAAACCATGCAATGGACCCGCCAAAGCATCTAATCCAGCTGAAAGCGAATAATAAGCATCCGATAAGGTAGAAGCCACCAAGTGAGTAGCATGGGCAGAAGCATTTCCTGATTCATGATCGGAATGCAGGATGAAATACAATCTAGCTACATCATCATAAGGTTTTTCAATACCCATCATGTGAGCAAAGTTGGCTCCAATATCAACGGTATAATTAGGTGCAATCAAGGTATCATTGCGGTATTTCATCCGATAAATATATGCAGCAATGGATGGTAATTTGGCCATAATTTCAACGGCATCATCATACATTGGTTTCCAATAGTCGTGTTTGCTGATTCCGGAGGCATATTCGCGAGAAAATTTCGACTCCCGCTGCATCGCTAAAATAGCTATCGAAAACATGGTCATTGGATGCGTATCTCTTGGAATGCGACGAAGCAATTCAATTACGTATTGTGGAATAATCTTTTTTGTATTGAATTCGTTTCTAACCGCACATGCTTGCTCATGAGTAGGCACTTCGCCAGTAATCAATAACCACCAAAATGATTCAATGCTGGGGTATTCATTCCCGGCATCCTTAGGTAATTTATTCAATACCTCTGGAATTGTAAATCCTCGGAACCGAATTCCTTCCAATGGATCGAGATAAGAAATATCTGTTACCAACATCTTAACATCTCTTCCACCACCAATAGCTTGACCAATATTTACTTCTCCAATTTTCACTTCAGAAAATTCTTTTAAAAGCCTTGCGGTTCTTGGACGGTGTTCTTCAATTTTTTCTGCTAACCTGTCTTTTAGTAGTGACATAATACTTTTTTTTCAAGTGAATAACTATTTTTTCTGTTCTCTTATACGTCTAATGATAATTTACTTATGTAAAAGTTATTATAAATTCTTTATCAAAGCGGTTCCAAATTCACTGCATTTCAGCAAGGTGGCTCCTTCCATCTGCCTGTGAAAGTCATAAGTTACGGTCTTATTTAATATGGTCTTTTCCAATGATTTTACAATCAAATCAGCTGCTTCCTGCCATCCCATATACTCCAACATCATTACCCCGGATAAGATAACTGAGCCCGGATTTACTTTGTCTTGGTCAGCATATTTTGGAGCTGTACCATGAGTGGCTTCAAAAATAGCATGTCCGGTTATGTAATTGATGTTTGCACCCGGTGCAATTCCAATTCCACCCACAATAGCTGCTAAAGCATCAGAAATATAATCACCATTCAGGTTCAACGTAGCAATTACAGAATATTCAGCCGGACGTGTCAATATTTGCTGCAAGAATGCATCGGCAATTACATCTTTAATAATTATTTGATGACCTCCATTTTCAATTACTTGCCAAGGGCCGCCCTCATAATCCTTGGCACCAAATTCTGATTTTGCTAATTGGTAGCCATAATCACGGAAGGCACCTTCGGTAAACTTCATAATATTTCCTTTATGAACTAATGTTACCGATGGTTTTTTATTATCTAACGCATATTGAATGGCAGCTCTAACCAATCGTTCGGTTCCTTCTTTTGAAACTGGTTTTATTCCAAGTGATGAGGTTTCCGGAAATCGGATTTTTTTCACACCCATTTCTTCAATTAAAAACTTCCTCACTTTTTCAACTTCCGCCGTACCATTCATCCATTCAATTCCGGCATAAATATCTTCCGTATTTTCACGAAAGATAACCATATCTGTAGTAGTTGGATCTTTTACAGGCGATGGAACACCTGCAAAATAACGAACCGGACGCAAACAAGTGTATAAATCAAGTACTTGCCTCAAAGCCACATTCAGCGAACGTATTCCACCGCCAACCGGCGTGGTTAAAGGCCCTTTAATGGCAACAAGGTACTCTTTTATTATCTCTAGAGTTTCATTAGGTAGCCATTCACCGGTTTTATTAAATGCTTTTTCACCGGCCAATACTTCTTTCCATTCAATTTTTTTGGTACCCTTATAAGCTTTCTCAACTGCAGCATCCAATACTCTTACGGATGCTGCCCAAATATCAGGGCCTGTACCATCTCCTTCAATGAATGGAATAATGGGATGATTTGGAACATTTAGTTTACCCTTGCTTATGGTAATTTTTTGTGCTGTCATATTATTTTTTTTTATTCTGTTTTCGAATTACATTTAATGCGCCACCCGCTTTGAACCACTCTATTTGCGCTTGATTGTAAGTGTGGTTTAATAATACATCTTCCGTTTTGCCATTACTGTGTTTAATTCTCAATGTGAGTTGTTTTCCGGAAGCAAAGTGAGTCAGTCCAATAATATCAAAAGTATCGGTTTCTTCAATTTTTTGATAGTCATCTTTATTGGCAAAGGTAACGGCTAACATTCCTTGTTTTTTCAGGTTTGTTTCGTGTATTCGGGCAAAAGATTTAACCAAAACCGCTTTAACACCAAGATTCCGTGGCTCCATGGCTGCATGCTCACGCGATGAACCTTCGCCATAATTTTCATCACCAATGACTAGGGAACCTCCTCCCGATGCCTTTATAAACCTTGCCAAATCGGGAACTTTCAAGTACTCACCAGTTGTTACATCCAAAACACTGTTGGTTTTATCAGTAAAAGCATTTACAGCACCAATGAGCATGTTATTTGAAATGTTGTCGAGGTGGCCCCTAAATTTAAGCCAAGGACCAGCCATGCTTATATGATCCGTAGTACATTTCCCTTTTGCTTTTATCAAAAGTTTTAAACCCGAAAAGTCTTTTCCATTCCATTCTTCAAATGGTTTAAGTAATTGCAGCCGTTCACTACAAACATCTACATTTATTGTTATATGGTTTCCGTCAGCAGGAGGAGCCAAATAACCTGCGTCTTTAACATCAAATCCTTTAATGGGAAGTTCCTCACCTTGAGGCTCGGCTAATTTAACTATTTCTCCTTTTTTATTTACCAAAGTATCCTTCATTGGATTAAAAGTCAGCGAACCTGCAATGGCAAATGCAGTAACCATTTCAGGTGATGCCACAAAACTATGTGTATTGGCATTGCCATCGTTTCGTTTCGAAAAATTCCGGTTAAAGGAGGTTATAATACTATTTTTACGTTCAGGATCATCTGTGTGGCGTGTCCATTGTCCAATACAAGGGCCACAGGCATTGGCCATAATTAAGCCCCCAATCGATTTAAAATCGTTCAAAAGTCCGTCGCGATCCGTGGTATAACGGATTAATTCAGAACCAGGAGTTACAATAAATTCAGCTTTTACTTCCAACTGTTTTTCACTGGCCTGCCTTGCTACAGAAGCTGCACGGGTCATATCTTCATATGATGAGTTGGTGCATGAACCTATCAACCCAACCTCCATTGCTTCAGGGTAGTTGTTTTTCTTAATAAATGCGGCAAATTCTGAAAGAGGGGTAGCCAAATCAGGTGTAAATGGTCCGTTAATAAAAGGTTCCAGTTCAGAAAGATTGATTTCAAGTAAGGTGTCAAAATATTTTTCAGGGTTATTCAATACTTCTGGATCCGCCCTGAGTTCATTTTTAAGACCATCGGCCAATTTAGCAACTTCTTTTCTTCCAGTTGCTTTTAAATACTCCGACATTTTATCATCGTACCCAAATATGGACGTGGTGGCTCCAATTTCAGCGCCCATATTGCAAATAGTACCTTTCCCTGTTGCTGATAAGGAATCAGCCCCATCGCCAAAATATTCAACAATATATCCGGTTCCACCTTTTACGGTAAGCAATCCGGCCACTTTTAAAATAATATCTTTTGCCGATGCCCAACCACTGAGTTTACCCGTAAGCTTGATTCCTATAAGTTTTGGCATTTTCAGTTCCCAAGGCATCCCAACCATCACATCCACCGCATCAGCCCCACCAACTCCTATTGCTATCATTCCTAAACCGCCGGCATTTACGGTATGTGAATCGGTACCAATCATCATCCCTCCCGGAAATGCATAGTTTTCCAATATTACCTGATGAATGATACCTGCTCCCGGTTTCCAGAAACCAATACCATATTTTGCAGATACGTTAGTTAAAAAATCATAAACTTCGTTATTTTGTTTAAGTGCTACCGATAAATCTTCCGATGCGCCTAAATCAGCTTGAATCAAATGATCGCAATGCACAGTGCTCGGAACTTCTGTCCTGCTTTTACCTGCGTTCATAAACTGTAACAAGGCCATTTGAGCGGTTGCATCCTGCATGGCTACTCTATCGGGATTAAACAATACGTATTCTTTGCCTCGTTCAAATACTTTCTTTTCGGTTTCAGCATTTAAATGAGCGTACAAAATTTTTTCACTTAGAGTCAAAGGTCTGCCAATTAATTGTCTGGTTTCAATTACTTTTTTAGCGTATCCTTGATAAAAACTTTCAATTACATTCAAATCAAAAAGCATATATTATATATTTTAGAGTTACTTGTATTTCAATTTTAAAAGACTGAACAATAATTTGAATCGAAGCAGCATTTTTTCAAAAGAATTATATAATTCTGTCAAAATATCTTTCATTCAAAAAAGAATGATAAATATCATATTTTCAGCGAAAATAACTAAAAACGAATTAAATGAAAATTAAATATCAATTAATGCGGCAGAATTAAAAATATCTCTTACAAAAACTAACATTTAAAGTTTTTTCTATTGTTTAAATCACTTGAATCGGTTCTAAATATAACTAATATGTAACTATTTCTATATTTAAATCTGTTATTTTTTGTAAAAATTTATTTTTGATTGGATACTTTTTTAATCATTCAACCTTCTTCTCACCCATTTTTTCACTTTTAAGTAACTCTAACACGAAGAAATAACGTTAATTAATTATTTTAGAAGGAAACTCATTGTAAATCAAATAATAAAATTACCTTTGCACGCTGTTTTTCAGGGTAAGAAAAACAAAGTGTTATAAGGATTCATTTCGGGTTATTCTTGGCTGCGTGGCCGTCTAATTTTGTCCTTTCAGCACTTAAGTTAATTTAAACCTCCGTGCTGAAAGTAGAATGGTTTTTTGGACGGAACATTTAATAAATAATGATTACATTTAATGAAATGGGCCTCTCACCTGAGATTTATAAGGCCATTGACGAATTGGGTTTTATCAATCCTACACCAATTCAAGAAAAAACAATCCCTGCTATTTTAAGTTCAGGAAACGATTTAATCGCACTTGCGCAAACAGGGACTGGGAAAACTGCTGGATTTGGCTTGCCAATTATTCAGCAAATTGATACCAACAGTAAAAGTACTCAGGCGTTGATACTTTGTCCTACTAGGGAACTTTGTTTGCAAATTACCAGCGATTTCGAAAAGTACTCAAAATACACCAAAGGCCTTTCGGTTTTAGCGGTGTATGGCGGTGCCAGTATTGTGCCTCAAATGAAATCACTTAGGGATGGTGCACAAGTGGTAATAGGCACTCCAGGAAGAACGTTGGATTTAATTAACCGCAAAGTATTAAAAGTGAACAGCATTCAATGGATGGTGCTTGATGAAGCTGATGAAATGCTTAATATGGGATTTAAGGATGAGTTAGATGGAATATTGGCATTAACTCCTGATACGAAACAGACGTTACTTTTCTCTGCTACAATGCCGCAAGGCGTTAGGCAGATTGCCAATAATTATATGAATAAACCGGAAGAAATTTCGGTGGGTAAAAAGAATTCAGGTGCCGACAATGTGCAACATCATTATTATATGGCTAAAGCGTCGGATCGTTATCAAGTATTGAAACGATTGGCTGATATCAACCCAAACATTTACGGAATAGTATTTTGCCGTACCCGCATGGAAACCAAAGAAGTAGCTGACCACTTAATTCAGGATGGATACAATGCCGATGCATTGCATGGTGATCTTTCCCAGTCTCAGCGTGACTATGTGATGCAACGGTTCAGAAACGGAAACCTGCAATTACTTATTGCTACTGATGTTGCAGCCCGTGGACTCGATGTAACCGATCTGACCCATATCATCAACTACAACATGCCCGACGATTTGGAAGTTTATATACATAGAAGCGGTAGAACCGGTAGAGCCGGTAAAAGCGGAGTTTCAATTACTATTATTCACTCCCGCGAAAGCCGCAAAATAAAAGATCTGGAACGATTGGTAGGCAAAAAGTTTGAACACAAAATGATACCAGGGGGACGTGAAATTTGCGAAAAAAGGCTTCTCAAACTCATTGATACTATGGAACAAGTGGTAGTTGATGATTCAAAAATCAACTCATTCCTACCTGATATTTTGAAAAAACTGGAAAACCTGGATCGGACCGAACTTATTAAGCGCTTTGTTTCAGTAGAATTCAACCATTATTTGGAATATTATAAAAATGCTGAAGATTTGAACGTTGTAAAAGATGGCGTATCTTTTAGGGATGCTGGAGAAAAGCGGCAATCAAGAGGTGGATTCAGCCGATTTTTTATAAATATGGGAACCAAGGAAAACTTGAATGCCGGAAGCTTAATAGGTATTATCAATGATTTGACCAACACCCGAGATATTGAAATTGGTAAAATTGATATTTTACGCAAGTTTTCATTCTTTGAAGTGGATAACAAACACGAAAGCCTGATTTTAAATTCTTTGAATAATGCAAAATTAGGTGAAGTGACCTTGGAAGTGCAGCTTTCGAAACCGGAAAGTACCGCTCCAAAACAAGATGGCTACAGAAAAGATAGGAGCTACGGCGACCGCAGTTCAAGTAATAGAAGTTCTGGAGATAGAGCAGGTTCAGGATACCGAAGTTCCAGCGACAGGAACTCAGGTGATAGGAGTTCCAGCACCAGAAGTTCAGGAGACAGAAAATATGGCTCAAAAACACCCAAAGAAGGTGGATATAAAGATAGACCCTACCGTGAAAACAAACCGCGGGATGACCAACGTTCAGGTGGACAGAGCCAAAGTAGAACGTTAAGGCCTAGAAAATAATTAATAAAAAGGGTTGAAATCGAAAAGTTTCAACCCTTTTTTGTTCCTAAATTCATACCCAACCCTAAATTTCTCATCAACACTCAACTTCAATTTATAGACGGGAAGGTTCCTGTTTTGATTTTCTGATTTGTTTTTTCCTTTTGGTTAATACATAGTCAACAAACAAAACCAATGTTATTGCTAATAATACATATCCCATAGTTATTCCTCCTATTATTAAGTTATTAAGTATTCATTAATTAAAAAATACATTACTGGTATTCCAGCATTTCAAAAATAGACTCTTTAAATGCCCTTTAAAAGCTAATTAAGTTTAAATTCTCGCTTAATTAAGTAATAATATATAGCTTAAATTCAATTTAAGTTAAGCTTAATTATTTTTCAAATACACTTAATAATGTTTTCTTAATTCACTCTTTTGCCTTAACTTTGATTCCTCGAAATGTTATATGGCTGGAATCTTTACATTTATAAAACCACCAAGCATCGTGCTTTTGGAGACTTCCGTATTTTTAATACCAGGGGTTGAAAAAGCAATTGCCCTATTTTACGACCCCACCAGCCAGAAGGTCTTATGCAAAGAGCTTCAAAATAACACAACGCCTTCAACAATCATAGATTTTTTTATAAGTGAACCTGCCCAGGTTCAGAAAATGCGGAATAAAAAGTTCCAATGGCAATGGATGTCTGTGGGACAACTCCCATTTGAAGCGGTTCATCATCAAGTTAAGCAACTTACTATTTTTGATGAAGTTCAAAATATAGTTCTTTGCTTGGGATTCAACAATCCAATAGATGGAAATTCTGATTTGATGTTTCTTTACCTGAATCGGAACAACAGTTGTTTTGGGGTATCTGATAGCAATAGCAGTCTAACTACTAACGAAAAATCAATAATTGGATCACTAGTCTTTAATAGCTTAAATTGGATATTGCAGCAAAAAATGACTGATAGCCAGACATTAATTTCAATGAATCAAAAAGTCCAGCGCCTTCAAGTTGAAAATAAAGGACTCATAGATGAATTAGAAAAAATAAGACTTTTGTACGGGCAAAGTTTGGTTGTGATGTGCCGCCAGCATTTGGCTGATTTAGAAGCTCAGCACATGGTGCAATTTGATTTTGATTCTGGGGCCATTCAAAAAATTGTTTCTTTTGCTGGTAATAGCAATCAATTGATGGAAGCTATCGAATACTCAGCAAAATTAGCCATCAACCTTAATTTTGGCAATCATCAATCCAACATTGTTATAAAGTCATGGGATATTGACTTGGAAAGTCCTAAACAAACCATTTCCCTCCAAACATTACCCAATGTGAATGAAAGGTATTTAAAAACTATTTATTTACTCGATAAATTGGAAAGTGCAGCCCGTTTGGTTTCAAATAGCAAGCAACGGTTGACTGGTGAAAATGTGGGGAACGCTTGCCCCTCACCTATTTCAGCTCCTGCTATTACCGATGCACTCAAAAACCACCAGAAAAAAGTACTCTATTTGATGAATGAATTTCCTGATAAGTGGTTGATAATCCGCAACGAATTCCGACCCATTAAGAATATTCTCCTAAACCAACAAGTTGGGTAAAATAAACTTTGCTATTTAATTGATGAAAGATTAAAAATATTGCACGTATTCATTTTTCCATCTTTCTATTTATGACTTCTGTCTTCTAGCACTTATCTCAAAAACAAAAATCATCCAAATTTTTAAATTATCATTTTTGGAGTTGTTATTTAGGCATTCAGTAGCTACCTTTATTTAGTAAAAGGAATTAATGAATAGAAGAAGTCCATATAAAATACTTTACCGCAAATGGCTTATCTTAAAAGCAAAGCATAAAAGAGAGCTAATAATTGGCTTAAATAAGAAAATGGAAATACATATCCGCTGGATTGCTTTTTTGTTTTTTTTAGGATCAATAGGTATTGCTGTATTTGGAATCCCTACTCTTCTTTCTTGGATGCAAATAAGCCGGATATATATTCTTTGGGCAATCATTTTTAGTTTTATCCCTTTGGGTATGCTACCTAAAATTTATAGTGTT
>JAIFNJ010000213.1 GCA_020047835.1 Bacteroidota bacterium | reverse complement strand
ATATTTTTGACCCGACAACAAATAATACATAATTAGTATTCACATTTAAAAACTATTCGTATGAGAACAATTAAAACTTTTCTTTTTGCACTTCTATTAACCACGTGCACAATACCAGCAACTTTGTTTGCTCAAGAAGAAGCGGCTGCAGCTTCGCCGTTTTCTTTAGGTGCCGATATTTACAGTAATTATGTATGGCGTGGTTCAAAACTTGGAACAGGTCCAGCCTTTCAACCAAGCATTAAATACACCACCGGTGGCTTAACTATTGGCACTTGGGGTTCTTTTGACGCAATGGGTTATGGTGAAGCCGACTTATACGCAGCATATGCTTTCGATTTCGGGTTATCACTAGGTGTTACCGACTATTATTTAACAAATCTGGATTACTTCAATTATTCCGACACCTTAGGTTCCCATGCTTTTGAGATCAATGCTGGTTATACCATAAAGGGTTTAACAGTAAGCGGAAACTACATTATTAATGAAGCTCCAGGAATAGCATCAATGGGCGGAGACATTTATGTAGAAGCGAAATATGCATTCACAAATTTCGCAATTTTCGCAGGAGCTGGTAATGGATGGTACACAGTTGAAGATCCAGGAGAAGATGATGAGTTTGGAATTGTGAACCTCGGTTTAAGTGCTGCAAAAACAATACAGGTTACTGAAAGCTTCTCGCTTCCTGTAAACGGTTCGGTAATATTAAATCCGTATGCAAAAATGTTCACTTTGGTTGTGGGCGTATCATTCTAAATACCCTATCACACCAGTTAATTTTTTAAAAGCTAACTAGCAAACTATAGAAATTAAAATATAAAACAATGAAAAAAGTTGAAGCAATAATCCGCAAAACCAAATTCGATGAAGTAAAAGAAGCTTTACACGATGTTGGTATTGAGTTCATCACCTTTTGGGATGTAAGGGGTGTTGGAAAAACCACCGAGAAGAGGTTATACCGTGGTGTTCAATATGATACAAGTACCATTGAGCGAATGATGATAACATTTGTTTGCCGCGAAAAATACTTAGACCAAGCTATTAAAGCACTGCTTGAATCAGCTAAGACCGGTGAAATAGGCGATGGTAAAATATTCGTCTCTGAAATTAGCAACGGTTATAGGATTAGAACCGGTGAGCAAGGTGATAAATCAGTTTACCTGAAGGGTGAAGAATAAAAAGTGTATCATTTAAAAATTAAATAAGATGGAAGAAATTATATTCTCAATAAACACACTTTGGGTATTAATAGCATCAGCTTTGGTATTCTTTATGCAAGCTGGTTTTGCCTTGGTTGAGGCTGGATTGACCCGTTCTAAAAATACGGCCAACATTTTAATGAAAAATTTGATGGATTACGTTATTGGATCCATTGTATTTTGGGCGATAGGTTTTGGTATCATGTTCGGTACCAAAAATGGATTTTGGGGTGGACTTGATTTATTCACACAGCACACTTACAGAACCGATATGCCCGATATGGCATTCCTTATTTTCCAAACGGTATTTGCTGCAACAGCAGCAACTATAGTTTCGGGAGCAATGGCTGAAAGAACAAAGTTTAAAGCCTATCTGGTTTACAGCGCAGTAATTTCACTTGTTATATATCCCATTTCAGGGCACTGGGCATGGGGTGGAGGATGGTTGTCACAAATGACTATACCTTTCCATGATTTTGCTGGTTCAACAGTCGTTCATTCAGTAGGTGGTTGGTGTGCTTTGGTTGGCGCCATAATTCTTGGACCACGCATTGGAAAATATGGAAAAGATGGAAAAGCAAAAGCAATTCCCGGTCATAGTTTGTCACTTGCCACTTTAGGTGTCTTTATTTTATGGATAGGTTGGTTTGGATTTAATCCGGGATCACAATTAGCAGCCTCTGGAACTACTAATGCAACTGCTATTTCCTTAATATTTATGACAACCAATATTGCAGGTGCTGGTGGTGCTCTATCTGCTCTACTTTATATGTGGATAAAATACAAAAAACCCCCTTTGAGTATGACCTTAAATGGTGCTTTGGCTGGCTTAGTTGCTGTTACCGCAGGTTGCGATGCTGTTTCCCCTGGTGGCGCATTGATAATAGGTTTAATGGCAGGTATATTGGTTGTATTATCCGTTGAATTCTTTGATAAAGTGGTAAAAATAGATGATCCAGTAGGTGCAATTTCAGTACATGGCATATGCGGTTCCTTTGGAACACTAATGGTTGGATTCTTCTCTACTTCTCAAGGCGCATTATATGGACATGGTTTTGGCTTGCTTGGCTCACAGGTAATTGGTGTTTTATCTGTTGCAGCATGGGCTATTGCTGCATCATTAATACTGTTTACAATTCTTAAATACACAACGGGTCTGCGTGTTACACAACGTGAAGAAGAAGAAGGACTTGATATATATGAACATGGCGAAAGTGCTTACAACTAATTGTATTTAAAACTACTACTATTATAAAATCAGAACCGGAGAATATACCATTTAATAAAATCTCCGGTTCTTTATCAAAAATAAAAATGTAAAAAATTCCAACCCTCTGTTAATACCCTTTCAATCCTGCCCGAAGAGGGTTTCTTTTCTTTCTTATATGAGTTTAGCGAAAAAATCCGGTTCTCACCGGATTTTTTATTCTTCCACAAAATGGTAATGCTTTTTTACATACTTGGTAATTTCCCAATTGCATTTTAATCCCTTTGGACAAATTACATAATCACCGGGGAGCACTTTGTACTCAGCTTCGTGGGTTTTTATATTCAGCTCTCCCTCAATTAAATAGAATTGTTCCTTTTCCTGACAGCTCCAATCAAAAACAGAGATTTCTTTCTCCCAAATAGGCCAATCATGAATCCCCATTTTCAGATAGTCGCTTTCTTTGAGTTTTTGGATTACTATTTCCATGACATGAACTTTATGTTGACACCGCTAAATATACTAAAAAAATAGTTGTTTTACAATAAAAACACAAAGTTTGTTATCTAACGATTATCAAAACGCAAATTCTATTCCTTGAGCTAAAGGCAATTCCTCGCCATAATTTATAGTATTGGTTTGCCTTCGCATGTAAGCCTTCCAACTGTCGGAACCGGATTCCCGGCCACCACCAGTTTCCTTTTCGCCGCCAAAAGCACCTCCTATTTCAGCACCTGATGTACCGCTGTTTACATTGGCCAACCCACAATCGGACCCTCTTTCCGATAAAAACTTTTCTGCCTCACGCATATTCAAAGTAAACACCGATGATGATAAACCCTGCGGCACCTCATTGTTCAAAGCTATGGCTTCTTCAAAAGTGCGATACTTAACTAAATACACAATTGGCGCAAAAGTTTCTTCCTGAACTATTTCAAAATAGTTCTCTGCCTCAACGATGGCAGGAACCACATAATTGCCACTCAAATACTTTTCTCCCGACAAAATACTCCCACCATATATTATTTTACCTCCTTCAAACTGAACTTTTTTTAAGGCATTTTCGAAGGTATTGACTGATCCGGAATCAATAAGTGGTCCAATAAGCGTATTCGCATCCAATGGATTGCCAATTTTGCTTTCCAACTGTTGGTAAGCATCAATCAATGAAATTTTTACTTTTTCATAAATACTTTCGTGAATTATAACCCGTCGGGTAGAAGTGCAACGCTGCCCAGCAGTTCCCACTGCACCAAAAACAATACTTGGTATGGCCATTTCCAAATCGGCATGTTGCGACACAATTACGGCATTATTTCCACCCAATTCCATAATGGTTCGACCAAGCCGCTCTCCCACCAATGCACTGGCATGTTTCCCAACTTTTGTTGAACCTGTTAATGAAATGAGAGGAATCCGTTTATCGGATAACATTTCGTCGCCAAATTCCTTCGAAGAACCAATTATGAGGTTAAACACCCCTTCAGGAACGTGATTGTCGATAAGCACCTAGCAGATTATTTTTTGAGTAGCAATGGCACATAAAGGGGTTTTTGAACTGGGTTTCCAAACCACCACATCACCGGCAATTGCTGCCAGCATACTGTTCCATGCCCAAACTGCCACCGGAAAATTAAACGAAGTAATAACTCCCACAATCCCCAGCGGATGATATTGATCGTACATGCGATGATTGCGTCGCTCGGAATGCATGGTAATGCCATTGAGCAATCGCGACTGGCCCACTGCAAAATCACAGATATCAATCATTTCCTGAACCTCGCCCAACCCCTCTTGATAGATTTTACCCATTTCAAGAGTCACCAATTTTGCCAAATCCGCTTTATGTTCGCGTAAGGCAAGCCCAATTTGCCGAACCACTTCACCTCGCTCCGGGGCAGGAACTTGCCGCCAGATTTTAAATGCTTCAGTTGCTGTTTTCATTACTTCTTGGTAATCAGCACTTGTGCCAGAAATAACGGAGCCAATTTTTTTATTATCACTGGGGGAATAGGAGTCAATAACAGTTCCTTTGCCAGATATCCATTGGGTTCCCGTGCTGATACCGGTGTTAATATCTTCAATAGTTAGTTTTTTTAATAGTTCTTTCATAGTTTTTGGGTTCTTTTAAATAGAAATGGTTGGCATTTTGATAAATAAAAAAGAAACCTGTCCTTCAATGAAATTTGTTATTTCCTTCTGACAGGTTTCTTGAAAGTTCAATCACTAATCCTTAAAGCACTCATTCACCCAAAAATGGATATTTAAAGCTGTTATCGGGTAAAAAATTCTCTTTAATAGAGCGGGGCGATGCCCATCGCAATAAGTTAATCGCCGATCCAGCCTTATCGTTCGTGCCGCTTCCCCGGCCTCCTCCAAAAGGTTGCTGGCCAACTACCGCACCGGTTGGTTTATCGTTGATATAAAAATTACCGGCTGCATGTTTTAAGATTTTCATGGCCAAATCAATAGCTTCCCTGTCTTTTGATAGAATTGCCCCAGTTAGAGCATACATGGAAGTATTGTTTACCAAATGAAGTGTTTCTTCATAGTTGTGGTCATCATAAAGATAAATGGTTACCACCGGTCCAAAGATTTCTTCTTCCATGGTTTCTGAATGCGGATCGGTAGTCAGAATAACAGTAGGTTCAATAAAAAAACCAACCGTTTTATCATATTTCCCTCCAAAAATAATTTCATTCGATGGATTTTTTCGGGCCCGTTCAATAAATCCAACAATAGTGTCAAATGCTTTTTCATCAATTACCGCATTCACAAAATTGCTAAAATTGTCGGGAACTCCCATTTTCATGGCATCCAAGTCGCATTTTATTTCATGATGGATTTCTTTCCAACAGCTCTTTGGAATGTATACGCGGGAAGCGGCTGAACATTTTTGACCTTGAAATTCGAATCCACCACGGGTAATAGCTGTAGCAACCTGACTGGGGCGTGCTGACTTATGCATAACCACAAAATTTTTACCACCAGTTTCTCCCACAATGCGGGGATACGATTTGTATTTATGAATATTTCCGCCAATGGTTTTCCAAATATCTTGAAATACTCCAGTGGAACCGGTAAAATGGACTCCCGCAAAATCGCGGTGGTTAAAACATACCTCCGAAGTATCCTTTCCGGAAACATACACCAGATTTATAACCCCATCGGGTAAACCTGCTTCCATTAAAATATTCATAATTAATTTGGCTGAATAAATTTGCCGTTCGGCGGGTTTCCAAACTACTGTATTTCCCATCATGGCAGGAGCCGTGGGCAAATTACCACCAATTGACGTAAAATTAAATGGAGTTATTGCCAGCACAAAACCTTCCAAAGGACGTTGCTCTGTCCGGTTCCAGTTTTTGGCATTCGATTCCGGCTGAATATCCATTATTTCAGTCATGTAGCGAACGTTAAAACGGAAAAAGTCAATCAATTCCGCCACTGCATCAATCTCGCTCTGAAATGGGTTCTTCGATTGGCCTACCATGGTAGCCGCATTCATCCGGTAACGGTAAGGACCGGCAATTAAATTGGCTGCTTTTAAGAAGATGGAAGCCCTTGACTGCCAGCTCATATTTTCCCATTTATCTTTTGCCGCCAAAGCCGCGTCAATGGCCAGTTCCAGGTGTTCTTTTCCTCCTCGGTGGTAAAATCCTATTTTATGATGTCGGTTGTGAGGGGGAAAAATATCGACTAGGGTACTAGATTTCACCTCCTTGCCTCCAATTATCATGGGAATTTCTTCCACACTGTTATTCATACAATCGATGGTGTTTTCCAATTCTTTACGCTCCGGTGTACCAGGAGCATAACTTAAAATTGGTTCGTTTTGTGCCGGGGGAACAATAAAAAAATTACTATCCATTTCTATTCTATTTAGATTCATTTTAAATTGACTTATTAACCATTCATTTGAAAATTAGTTTTAGCTATGATTTGAAAATTTGTTAAACCTAAAATCCATATCCAAAATATTTCGTTATGTATTTATTTGCCATTCGCAAAAATAACAGTATTTACATCTGAAAAACAATGATTTATATACAGAAAAATAATTCTTTCATTAATTGTTAAAAACCAATGGGTTACCCTATCCCTTTTACAAATGTTACTAAACATGCCTAATACAACCAAGAATTATTGAACTCCAAAAGAGATTTCCTAATTTTGTTCAGAACCTTTAAAATGAACGAATATGTTTAAGACTAACGAATATTTTGATGGCAAGGTAAAATCCATAGCCTTTCAATCCGAAAAAGGACCAGCAACTATTGGAGCTATGAAAGCCGGTGAATACGAATTCGGAACTTCCACCATTGAATATATGACCGTAACTACCGGTGAAATGGAAGTGCAGCTACCCGGTGAAATAGCATGGAATACCTACAAACCTTTTGAAACTTTTATAGTAGCCAAAAATGTAAAATTCAAGGTAAAAGTAAAAGGTGACACTTCCTATTTATGTCTTTATAAATAGGCTATGGCAGGACCAAAAGGCTCAAAATATTACAATGTTTTTTTGGATTATCACATTTTGCTGAATCATCAGGAAAAAGGGAATTTAGTGGATGAGTACAAATTCACGTTACTGAAAAGCATTCAAGAAACGGGTTCATTAAAAGCAGCGGCGGATAAATTGGGGGTAAGCTACCGGAAAGCTTGGGGAAATGTAGAAGAAATTGAGCAGGGATTGGGTTTCAAGTTATTGGAACGCAGCAGAGGTGGTGCCCAAGGGGGGAAAACCAGCCTAACCCCCGAAGGTGAAAAACTGCTTCAAGCGTACCAAGAACTTAGGGTTGAATTCGATGAAGCCATCCATAAAATTACCCGTGAATTTTTTCATAGCATCAATGAAATACCGAACAATTAACTACCTTTTTCTTTCCAACATAACCATACTAATTTGCATTCTTTGCATTTAAAAGCAATTCATATTCCGAAATAATGAATTTCCTGAGCGATCGAATAAAAATAAACCGGAATGAACTATCCGGTGCGTTTGGAGATATTGGAACCGATTTACCGCTAATTATTGCCATGCTAGCGGTTACCGATTTAAAATCGTCGAGCATTCTCATAATATTCGGAATCATGCAGATTCTGACTTCGTTTCTGTATGGAATTCCCATGCCGGTTCAGCCCTTGAAAGTAGTTGCCATGATTGTAATTACCCAAAAAATTTCAAGTGCCGTAATATTTGGTGGTGGATTAGCTATAGGGATATTGATGTTACTATTAACCATAACCGGATTAATTACTTATCTAAATAAAGTTATACCCAAAACGGTAATACGTGGAATACAGTTAGGATTGGGATTACAATTATGCTTGTTGTCTTTAAAAGAATACGTGCCAGCTGATAAGTTTGTTGGATATGTGGGCGCTGCAATTGCGTTTACACTTGGTTTAATTTTAATAGGAAATAAAAAGTATCCACCTGCCATTTTTATTCTTTTACTTGGGTTCTTATATGCTTTTATTTTTAATTCAACTGTTTTTCAATTAATTGAATTTAATCTTCCTCAATTTACCTTACCGGAAATAACAATCGATAATCTATTGACAGGATTTATACTATTGGCATTGCCACAGATACCTCTTTCGCTGGGCAATTCCATATTTGCAACCAATCAACTGGTAAAAGATTATTTCCCTGAGAAACACATTACCGTAAAAAAAATTGGATTCACGTATTCAGTAATGAATATCATTAATTCTTTGGTCGGTGGTATTCCTACATGTCATGGTTCGGGTGGAATTGCCGGGCATTATACTTTTGGTGGCAGAACCGGAGGGTCAACACTCATCTACGGAATGTTTTATATTTTAATTGGATTCTTTTTTAGTATGAATCCAACCAATATATTTCAGATTTTCCCAAAACCCATTTTGGGAATTATCCTATTGTTTGAAGGCATTGCCTTGATTATTTTGTCAAAAGATATTATTACAAACAAAAAGAATTTTTTCATTGCAATAACTGTGGGCTTAATAGCCAACGGATTACCCTATGGTTATTTAATAGGAATGGTTGTTGGAACCATTTTATTTTACTTACCACAGGATTGGATATTAAAAAACTTTGGAAAACACTGATTTTAAAATAACCGACAATGTGAAGCAGTAAATCCTTCAAACTATTAATGCTCGATGTGATTCACTTCTATTATAATTCATTAATACCCTAAATGGGATAAAAGGAGTTAATTCCAATATGCAACCTATTGCATAACCTATTTCTAATTCAAAAAATTTCCTCACTTTTGCATACTAAATCGGCTCAAAATGATATTATTTGAAGAGGCACTTCAAAAAGTTATTGATAGTTGCTCCATCGGTACTACGGAGAAAATTACATTTAAACAAGCAGCAGGCAGGATATTAGCAGAAGATGTGGTATCTGATATGGATATGCCTCCCTTCGATAAATCGGCCATGGATGGGTTTGCTATCCGTGAAAGCGACAAGTACAAGAAACTTACCATAATTGAAACAGTGGCAGCTGGACAAACACCAAAGTTGGTTGTAGAACCCGGGACTGCCACCCGAATTATGACTGGGGCTCCAATACCTAAAGGTGCAGATTGTGTAGTTCAAGTTGAACTTTCAGAACTGATAAATGAAAATACAGTAAAGTTTACAGGGCACAGCCGAAGAAATATTGTTGATAAAGCCAGTGATCTAAAATTGGGCGATACCTTACTTTCAAAAGGCCAATTGATAGATGCCCGTCATATTGCCGTAATGGCAACAGTCGGTTGCATTCAGCCTACCGTGTATAAACAACCTATAGTTGGAATCATATCAACAGGAGATGAACTAGTTGAGCCGAAAACAAAACCTGGCATTTCGCAGATACGGAACAGCAATGGGCATCAGTTGGTGGCGCAAGTCCTT
>JAIFNJ010000094.1 GCA_020047835.1 Bacteroidota bacterium | reverse complement strand
ATTTTTCCTAAAAGTAGTTCCAAAACCTGATTGGCTTGCATGTTAGCTACAATTCCCACGCGGGGACCAATAGGCGGGCAATCAGGGCTTATTTCAGTTTCCTGATCACCACAAATATACATAGTTTCCAAAATTTCAGTTTTAATAAGGTTGTTGCTACCCCAACCGGCCATTCCCATTCCAATTACTATTGGTTTTTTTGGAAAATGATCCAACACCGTTTCAATTAACATCTGTTTCTGTTCCTTATCATCAAAAGCTTCAACTATAACATCACAGGTTTCGAACAATTCTACAATCGTTGTAGGCACTAACTTTTTATCTGACATTTTTAATTCAAGTATAGGATTTATCCGATGCAGATTTTCAGCCAAAGCATCTACTTTTTTACGACCTATTTGATCGGGAAAATAAAATTGACGGTTCAGGTTTGATTCACTCACTACATCAAAATCAGCAATAACCAAATGTACAATTCCGGCCCGAACTAACGATGCTGCGCAGTTGGACCCCAAACCACCAGCCCCGGCAATGCCTATGGTGTAATTGGAAAGTTTTTCCTTTATCTGTTCAAATGTCATTTGTCCAAATTTTATCACGAAACTAAGTATTTTACTCCAAATTATATTAAAAGCAACCGAATTCCGTCTTCTATCTTCTATCTTCCATTTTCTGTTTTCTGTTTTCTGTCTTCGGACTTCCAACTTCGGTCTTCAGTCTTCTGTCTTCCAAAAACCCTTTTATATAACATGTTTACGATTCAATCTAAAGATATTAACACAATTAAGCTGACTGCCAACCAATTAGCTAAATGCTTGGAACTGTTAACTTAAAATAAATCTAAATAATTGATACTTATCGAATTGCATTAATTTACCTATTGATTTTTCTCATGGCTTTCTTTAGTGGATTTAGTAAATTTGACCATTATAAAATAAGTTAATAGCATCAACTATGAATGTAGCTGAAATTAAAAAAGGACACAAACTACTTAAAGAGCAAAAGTATGTTTGGAAACCCATCGACAAAGGGTATAACAACCGCACCCTTTATATAAATCTCGATACCAATCGGATTGAAGAAAAGCCAGTAACCCAGCTCATGAAAGATAAATTTGTGGGAGGAAAAGGTTTTGGCCTCAAACTTCTTTGGGAAGGAACTCGTCCGGATACCCGTTGGAACGATCCGGATAATGAAATTATCATATCTCCCGGGCCTGTTGCCGGAATTACCCAATATTCAGGAACAGGAAAATCGCTGGTAGTTAGCATTTCACCTACCGATTTTGTAATGGATAGCAATGTTGGTGGATTCTTTGGTCCATTTTTAAAATTCTGTGGATTCGATGCCATAGAAATTCAAGGCAAAGCGCAACGCGATGTAATCATTGTTATTGACGAAACTACTGAAACCATAAGAATAGAAGAAGCTCCTTTGGAAGCAACCGACAGCCATTTATTGGCCGCTCAATTAACGGAGATGTACGCCACTGATCCGAACAGTAAAATAAATGTTTCGGTGGTTTCAGCCGGAAAAGCTGCTGAAAATTCATTAATTGGTATGCTTAATTTCAGCTTTTACGATAAAAAACGTAACGAAGTACGCTTAAAGCAAGCTGGTCGTGGCGGTATCGGAACTGTTTTTCGCGATAAAAAAATAAAAGCTTTAGTCACAAAAGTTAAAAGTGTCAGTGGTAACCGCAACAATGTGGTTAATTTGGATGCCATTATGGAGCGAGGCAAGCGGTTCAACAAAGAAATGCGCGACTTGGACGATTCACAATGCCAAATGCGAAAAATTGGTACCGCCCACCTAATGGAAATTATGAACGATTACGATTTGCTACCTACCCATAATTATAAATATGGGGCTCACAAAGATATTTTAAAAATTGACTCTCTGGAATGGAAAAAGCGCTTTACGCAAGGTGTTCCCGATGGTTGCTGGTTAGGTTGCAACATGAGTTGTACCAAAGGAATTGACCATTACATTGTAAAAACAGGACCCTACAAAGGACAAAGTGTGTTAGTTGATGGCCCTGAATATGAAAATGCAGCCGGTTTGGGTTCTAATTGCGGTATCTTTGATCCCGAATATATTATTGAAGCCAATTTTTACGCCGATACGTATGGAATTTGCACCATCACTTGGGGTACTACCATGGCTTTTGTTATGGAGTGTTATGAAAATGGCATACTAAATAAAGAACGCACCGGTGGACTAGAACTCAATTTCGGAAGTAAGGAGGCTGCCTTGGAAGTGATGCATCAATTGGCTAATGGCTCGGAATTTGGTAAAACGGTAGGGTTAGGTATTGCCCGCATGAAAAAATTGTTTGTTGAACGGGGTTGGGGTGATAAAGCGTTCCTCGATGACATAGGCATGGTTAATAAAAATCTGGAATATTCTGAATATGTTTCCAAAGAATCCTTAGCTCAGCAAGGTGGTTTTGCAATGACCAATAAAGGACCACAGCACGACGAAGCCTGGCTTATTTTTATGGATATGGTGAACAATCAGATTCCTACTTTTGAAAATAAAGCCGAGGCACTGCATTATTTCCCAATGTTCCGCACCTGGTTTGGGTTGAATGGATTTTGTAAATTACCTTGGAACGACGTGGAACCTGAAAATAATGCTCAAACAGCAGAGCCCGCTAAAGTTCCCGAGCATGTGGATAACTACATCACCATATTTAATGCAGTAACCGGTAAAAATATCGATAAACTTGAATTGATTCGGCAGTCGGAGCGGGTTTACAACTTCCAACGCATTTTTAACATACGTCGTGGTTATGGAACTCGGATGTACGACAAGCAACCTTATCGTGCCGCAGGACCTGTTACCAACGAGGAATATGAGTCACGTCAAGAGCGGTACGACAAACAGTTGAAAGATATTTTGGGTGTTAGTGTTGATACTAAGACTACCGATGAAAAGAAAGCCTTGCTGCGCAAACACCGTGAAGCCCAATATGAAAAGTTGCTTGATGCGGTTTATAAACGCCGTGGTTGGAATTCCAATGGAATACCAACATTGGAGCATTTGAAACAGTTGGAAATGGATCTACCACAATTGATTGAAACAGTTACACCCCATTTGAAATAGGATAATTCTGTTTTTTTATTGCAAAAGCCACCAAAAAGGGTGGCTTTTCTTTTTTAGTACGTTGAGCATAACAATTTAAGTTGGATAAACTAATTTGCTATTTGTATTTATTATTGCTTTTCTGATTCTGAATTACCAAGATCTTCAAATTATATATTCCCAATAATATTGGTAACTTTACAGGACTTTTAAACGGGAGAGAATAGATAAATAGGCCGATGAAAAATAAAATACAATGGGGGACATTTTTAAAAAAGCCCTATCCATTTAATGAAGACTTAAAGCGTAATACCAAAATTATATTTTTTATTAGTATTGGTATTTTTATCTTTTTGCTGCTTTTTCAACCCATTAATATTAATGAATTACCCAATCAACAAAAAATATATTTAATGATGGGCATCGCGATAATTACCTTTTTATCGCTGAGCCTTAATTTACTTATTATTCCTAGCCTTGCTCCAAGGATATTTTTACGACGCGAATGGATTGTATGGAAAGAAATTCTATGGAACCTATGGATACTTTTTACCATCGCATTGGGATATTTGGCCTCATACAAAATCCTGGGAATTCTTGTTTTTGATTTAAATATGGTAATGAAGCTTTTATTGATTGCCATTGTTCCACTTACAGTTCTCATTATTTTTAATCAGGATAGGTTATTGCGGTCGCATTTAAAAACTGCAAATGAAATGAATACCAGACTGAAAGAAAGTAAAACCGAAGCCGAAAAATTGGTACATTTCGATTCTGAATACCAAAAGGATAAACTCTCCATAAAAGTTAAATTTTTATTACTTATCCGCAGCGCCGATAACTACATCGAAGTATTTTGGAAAGATGGGAATGTGACCAAAAGTCAACTTATTAGGAGCAGTTTGACTCGTGCTCAAGAGCTTTTGGAAGAGTACACATATATATTTAAATGCCATCGGTCTTTTCTGGTGAATGTTCATTATATAGATAGGGTTGAAGGAAATTCTCAAGGTTATCGGTTGTTTTTCGAAAACCTCGATTTCGAAGTACCTGTTTCAAAAATTTCCATTGATCATTTAAAGGAATTGATTCGAAGTTTATAGTATAATTGAAGTTTTCATACCCGTATAGATAAATTCTGTCCCTAAAAACGGAATCCATCCCTTTTTTTATCCATAAACCCCGATTTTTTAAATCACAAAATTCATGGGGTTATTTTTGTGGCTACACATTAAAAGCAGAAAAATGGACTCATTAAAAATTGGAGATATTACTATAAAAGTTCCTATAATTCAAGGTGGCATGGGTGTGGCAATTTCGCTATCGCGATTAGCATCAGCAGTTGCAAATCAAGGTGGAGTTGGCGTTCTTTCTGCTGCCGGTATAGGAATGACGGAGCCTGATTTTGATAAAAACTCCCGCAATGCTAATCGCAGGGCATTACGTAATGAAATACAAAAGACCCGAACATTAACAAACGGTATTATTGGAGTAAATTTAATGGTAGCTCTTGCCGATTATGACGAACTTTTAAAAATTGCAGTTGAGGAGAAAGTCGATTTGGTATTTATGGGAGCAGGTTTGCCTTTAAAACTTCCCGATTTTGTATTGGAGTTGGGATTTGATAAAATACACACCAAGTTTGTTCCTAAGGTATCATCTGCCAAAGCCGCTAAACTCATCTTTCAATATTGGGCGCAAAAATTTAATCATATTCCCGATGCAGTTGTAGTTGAAGGTCCATTAGCAGGAGGACACTTAGGATTTAAAATGGAAGAATTAACCGAAAACGTAGTTCCCTTACATCAATTAATTCGGGAAACGGTGGAAGCATTAAGTGCTTTTAAAACGCCTGATGGTAGAGAAATTCCTGTTATTGCAGCGGGTGGTATTTATACCGGTGAAGATATAGTAGAAATAATGAAGGCCGGGGCAAAAGGAGTAAAACTGGGAACCCGATTTGTAACAACTTATGAATGTGATGCCGATATGGCATTCAAACAAAGTTATATTACTAGTTCCGAAAAAGATATTACCTTAATTAAAAGTCCTGTTGGATTGCCCGGACGTGTTATAGATAGCCCTTTTGTTCAGCAAATAATGCGAGGTGAGACAAAACCATTTAATTGTCCATGGAAATGTTTAAAAACTTGTGATTATAAAGCCGTTCCTTACTGTATATCCAAAGTGCTGCTTAATTCCGCTCAAGGTAAAATGGATATTGGATTTGCTTTTGCTGGGTATAATGCATATCGTGCTACTAAAATTCAATATGTTAAAGAGATATTTGATGAATTGATAGAAGGGTATGAATCGACTATCTTAAAAACAAAGGAGTAAGCTTAAGGTAGGAACTCATGCAAGGAGTAAGGTTGCTGTTTAAAGTAAGATATAAGCATATGGAATATGCCATAAATGATAGAAATATTGGATTAACCAATGTTGGATAAATAGCAAATCCCTATAGTTATAAAACCATAGGGATTTACTATTTAAATTATTCGGTAATTACTCTACATTTAAAACTTCTTTAAAAGCTTTTTTAAAGGAATCTTTTGGCAAGGCACCTTGAGCCATTTGCGGCTGTCCTTCCTTTGGAACAAATAGTAGCGATGGAATGCTTTGAATACCGAACATGGCTGATAATTCCCGCTGATCCTCGGTATCTACTTTATAAATATTAAGTTTTCCATTGTATTCGGTCGCTAACTCTTCTAAAATGGGGGCTACCATTTTGCATGGACCGCACCAATCTGCATAAAAGTCGATGATGCATGGGAGCTCACCTTCGAATTTCCATTCTTTGTTTTGTTCAAAGTTGAAAACCTTGGTTTTGAATGTTTCTTGTGTTAAATACTCAATCATGGTAAGTTGTTTTTATGAAATTTATATTATATTCAAAAATCTAAATATGTAGATATGTAACAATTAATATGCCAAATATTACAGTATCAAAAAATCTGTTTTTAGTATGATGCAAAAATTGCAACGTCAACTAATGAACCTTTGATTATAAATTAAACAATATAACAACTTGCCGTTAAAAACGTTTAATTTTGAATCGAATTAAATTTTGTGAGTTATCAGGATGGAGAAACAGTTACAGCATATCGTTTTTGAAAAAGTTGGGGAAGTTTGTAGAAATCAAAATCAAGAAGCCTATGTCATTGGTGGTTTTGTGCGCGATATTTTATTGCAACGTCAAAGTAATGATATTGATATTGTTACATTAGGCAGCGGAATTGATTTTGCACAAAAAGTGGCTCTTTTGCTCGATCCTAAGATTAAAGTTTCGGTATTTAAAAATTTTGGAACAGCCATGTTCCGGTATCGCGATTGGGAAGTGGAATTTGTAGGTGCCCGAAAAGAATCCTATCAGAGAGATTCCCGCAAGCCAATTGTTGAAGACGGAACATTGGAAGACGATCAAAAACGGCGTGATTTTACGATTAATGCATTAGCTATAAATTTACATCCTGACCATTTTGGGGAGCTTGTGGATCCTTTTAATGGAATTCAGGATTTGCATGATAAAATTATTCGAACCCCATTGAATCCGGATACTACTTATTCCGATGATCCGCTGAGAATGTTGCGGGCTATACGGTTTGCCAATCAATTGGGATTTACCATTGAAGATCAATCATTGATCGCAATTGAGCGGAACAAAGAGCGCATTGCAATTATTTCCTATGAACGAATTATTGAGGAGCTTAATAAAATAATGATGTGCCCAAAGCCAAGTATTGGCTTTAAATTGCTTCAAACCACAGGGTTACTAAAAATAGTTTTTCCTGAACTGGATGCTATGACAGGAGTTGATGAAGTAAAAGGTCACAAGCATAAAGATAATTTTCTCCACACGCTGCAGGTGCTCGATAATATTTGCTTAACAACCGATAATCTTTGGCTTCGCTGGTCAGCATTATTGCATGATATTGCCAAACCAAGAACTAAAAAGTACATCGAATCGCAGGGCTGGACTTTTCATGGGCATGAGTTTATTGGAAGCAAAATGATTCCGGCCATTTTTAGAGCTATGAAGTTGCCTTTGAACGAAAAAATGAAATACGTTCAAAAGATGGTAAGCCTACACATGCGGCCTATTGTATTATCGCAGGAAATAGTTACGGATAGTGCTGTGCGTAGGTTACTTTATGATGCCGGTGACGATATTGACGATTTGTTGGTGTTGTGCGATGCTGACATCACTTCAAAAAATCCTGACAAAGTGGCTCGATATCTGGAAAATTACCAATTAGTGCGTCTTAAGTTGAAGGAAGTTGAAGAGAAAGATAAACTCCGCAATTGGCAGCCACCTGTTTCTGGCGAAGAAATTATGCAAGTATTTGGAATTACCCCATGCAGGCAAGTGGGTATTATTAAAGATGCCATTAGAGATGCCATTTTGGATGGAGAAATTGAAAACAATTATTCCTCGGCTTATCAGCTTATGCTTGAAAAAGGGGAAAAACTTGGATTAAACCCGGTGAACAAAGGCTAGGAAATATTATTTCTCCAATAAATCAATAAAAACAGGTAAATGGTCGGAATACCCATTGTTATATTTAAACCCCGCAAATGTTCGAAAGGGTTTTTGGCCTAAGTAAGTATCATCCGGTTCCATTAAAAATGGGGCTTTATAGATGAAAGCATGTTCAATGGTGGTATATGTTTTTTCATGTTTTGCAAGTAAGCCACTGGAAACAATTAATTGATCCAATATGCCCCAATGGCTTTGATATTTGTAGGTTCCCTGGTTTTTTTCAAATTGCAACCGATAGCTTAAGTTTACCAATTGTGGATTCTGTAAGGAATCGTAAGTAGCTTTGGCATCTAATATCTTTAAAAGGCTTTGGTTATTGGGTTCATCATTAAAATCACCTATTATAACCATTAATGAATTTGGATTCGAGTTAGCAATGGAATCGGCAACTGATTTTAATACCGAAGCAACAAAAAATCGGTTTTCTTCCGATTCCAACTGGCCTCCATACCTTGAAGGCCAATGATTGATGAAAATATGTAAGGTATCATCATTCCGCAAAATCCCTTTGGCGTACAAAATATCACGGGTTTTACGGTCAGTATGGGGGTAATTGATTGATATAAAATTGGTAGCAATTGGTTTAAATTCAGTAGGTTGATAAAGTAATGCTACATCAATTCCGCGTGCATCGGGCGATTCTTTGTGGATTATTTTATAGCCGAAAACATACAATGGGGAGCTTTTTGTGAGGTAGTTTAAAACACTCCGGTTTTCAATTTCACACAAACCAACCAGTTCAGGAGGCTTCCAACCTCCAACTGCAGTTATAACTTTTGCAATGCGGTTGCTTTTTTCGTTGTATCGGTTTTGGTTCCAATTCCGGTCACCATTGGGCAGAAATTCTTTGTCATCTGTCAGGCTGTCGTCTTTGGTATCAAAAAGGTTTTCGCAGTTATAAAAAAGGATACGGTCTAACCTAGGTGATTCAACGGCATTTTTAAGTTCACTAGATAACTCTTCCTCTTGACAAAATGATACTTTGTTGATTAGGACCAACAAGGCAATAAAACTGCTGTATTGAAGAAGTTTTAGTATCATTTTTCTTCTATTCGTTCATAAGCACCCAAATCCGGTCCCTTATCCAACGGGCGGTCTTTGCCAGCTATATCAAAAGGAAAATAATTGCTGTAAAAGGCTGAACCTTTGTCTTTAGCTGCTGAAAGGGTATCTAAACGATAATCACTTTCAAAGGTATCCACAAATTTTGGGAGGGAATCCTTATGCCTAATAATATCTTTATAAAAGTTGGTATCGCTGGTGTTAAAGTCCTTACCAAGTTTCATCAGGCAATGATCAAAAACATAAGTGAATGGGGCTTCCTCCGTTGGATATTTATCAACAATAAGCTCATTTTCAATATTCCCATATACAATACAATTTCCAAATTTTGCATTAAAAGGAAAAACAGTAGCTATTTCATCAACCACATAATAATTATTTAAAGCCAGCGATTCTGTTTTACGCGAATCGAATTCATAATAATTGCCTATGGTGGTATGATAAAATTCATAATTACCACCTAAGCTCAATACCACGGCATACAGACCACAGTTAGCAATTAGCGAATTATATACCAATACATTCGAGCTTTGTGCAAGCAGGCCAATACTCGACATGTTTTTAATAATTGAATTACTGAGGATTAGAGTGGGATTGGAGCTATTACCTACCATATCTACTTTAATTCCTACTACTCCATTT
>JAIFNJ010000132.1 GCA_020047835.1 Bacteroidota bacterium | reverse complement strand
CCTGATTTTGGAGCAACTACATCAAATTCTTCCAACACTTTTAAAACAGATTCATGGCTTCGCATGGCATCATCCAATTTTATTTGCACTTCCTGCATGCGGGCATTGGCTTGTTCAATTTTCACTTTATATGTTTCAAGTGCTTGTTCATAGGTACGATTGGCTTTTGATAAGTTTATTTCCTCTTGCCTTATAGTAGCAGGGGGTTCAAATTTACTTTGTTCTAATTTAATTTGAGCCTCTTCCAATCCATATTTTAAATTAATCAGGTTATCGCGTAAACCCCTTAGCTCCAATGTGGTATCAAGTCGTGTAGTAGTAAATCTGGTTTGAGCTACTTCCAATTCTGATTCAATATTTTTCAACTGTTCCGAAGCTTCTGTTTTATCCAGCGTTGCTACCCAATCGCCGGAATCAACAACGGTCCCCTCTGGTATCAATTTTGAAATCTTAACATTCCATACCCGAATTTTTCGCAACCCTGACGGGCCTAATATTTTCTCTGACCTTTCCGCTTGCAATTCGCCGGTTGTGTTTACCTCAATTTTAAAGGCTCCTGCTTTAACTGGAACTTCAATAATAACTTCTTTTTTTTCTTTGGAGCTTCCAAAAATCATCAGTATTAGTAACAGTAATACTAAAGCTGAAGCGATAATCCATAGTTTCTTTTTCACAGTATAAGGTGTTTTGAATTATAAAAAATTGGTGAACTAAATGGCAATATACGGTTCATTATACAGATATCAATTACTTTACTATTTCTTATTCCATGAATATAGTATCTGTATTTATTATATTGCTTTTATTTAGTGACATGTCGTAAACAAATACCTTATAAAAAAAACTGGTATAACTATTCGTCGGAAATGTGTTGTATGCGTAATCAATAAAAATATCTGCTTTTAGTGTCTTATCTTGTCCTAAATCACCAACATAAGGAATTGTAGGCCATCGCAAGGTATCAAGAATGGCGGTATCTTGTTGATAAATACCGTCTTTTAAATAATACAATTCTAAATTACAATTTCCAATATAATCTGGATTGTAAATTGGGCCTATATCCCCATTACCATCAATTAAATAAAAATGAAGGGTAATCAACCTACTCGGGTTTCCCAGCAAATCAAGGCTATCTTTTACAACTAATTCTTTAAACTCAATTTGAGGAATAAAAGAATAGCGTTCGGTTTCAAGCTCACAACCCGAAAATACCAGAATTAAAAATGCAATGAAAAAAGTATGCTTACTCATCAGGTTGCTGCCAGTCATCCAATAACCTCCGTTCTTTTTTAGTAGGCCTGCCCGCTCCTCTTTCTCGATATCCACCTAAATTTAAACGCATCATATCAATTTTTATTACTTCCTGCTCAGGAGTCATATCAATTAAATAATTGGGTACCAATTTAGCCCCAACCCGGTTATGAAGCAGATCTTTTACCTGATATCGGTAAAGTATGGGTGGAATTTTAACCTCAATGGTATCGCCAATTTTTACATTTCGTGATGCTTTTACTTCCGCGCCATTAATTGAAATTCGCCCTTTTTTACAGGCCTCAGTAGCCAAGCTGCGGGTTTTATATAACCTTACGGCCCAAAGCCATTTATCAATCCGTATATCTTGTTCGTTTATCATTCTAATTTGTTAGGTGCTAAACATCCTAATTAAGTGATTAGCAAAATGCATTTTTTTGACCTGTAAATTTATAATGTATGAGGTTAAATTCCAAAGTTAAAATACTTTTACAAATGCTGCGACTTAAAATTATTAAATAGTTGATAATTAGCAATTAGAATAATAATTTTCTTTGTAATACCGTTTAAAATAATATTTTTAGTTTTGTACAGTTATTATTCAACATAAATAGTTAATCCAATTAGTTAAAAATGGGTAATCATCCTCACTTAAAAAATACAAGTACCAACCAATCATTACTCATCGCAATAGTTTCTTTTCTACTTTTCATGGGATGGGGACAATTATCGCAAGCTCAAGAAATTGAAAAAACATATTTAATAGGCACCCAATTTATAAATTCATTTGATAAAGCTTCTTTGGATTCTTTTCCTATTGAAGTAATTAAGAGCATTGCATTCGACCAAATAAACACAAATCTTGAAAAAAAAGGATTGGAACCAAAAACCATTCACCCTCTTTTACTAAAAGCCGCTCAAGATCAAGCCGAATATATGGCTTCCATTGAAGATGATCAGCTAATCAGAAGAGATAAAAGCAAAGCTACTACCGCAGACCGAATTGCTTTTTATGGCGGTTCACGCATGGGTGTTGAGCTTACAGGCAAAACAAACATAAAAAAGGGAGACACCCCATTCACCTACGCTAAAATTGTGGATGACCTTATATTTAAGTGGTTTGCCGCAGCAAAAAAAGCTGAAATGCTGGAGAGTATTCAATACAATTTAATAGGCGTTGGTGCAGCTATTGATACCACAAAAAAGAGGGCTTACTTTTCCGTAGTTTTAGGAAATTACAAGTCTTTTAACGAGGGTGATTCTTTAACATATAACATTACATTACCATTCAGCACAAAAAACTACGGATTACAGCCATTTGATCCGTCAAAATGCAAGAAGGTACTAAAACGGGAAACTATTAATGATTTGCAAAAAGGACTAATCGTTGAGGATAAAGTAATTTACTTTGAAACATCTGACATAAAGGCATTAAAGAAAATAATTTCAAAGAAAAAAGACGGACTTGCAGTAGATATTTTACAAAAAAAACAATTTGACTGCGCTCGCCCAAACGTAGTTGATCACAATCTTTTTAACCAAGGGATACTCACAAAAAGGATTTACAAAACAAAACTATTCAAAAACAATGTAGCCAACATTCAGGAAAACCCTAAATCCTTTAAAGTTGCCTTGGGATTAATACCCGAAGTATTAGAAGATGACTATGAGCTAAATCTGATAATTATACAGGACAAAAATCAGTGTGCTTCTATTGCTAAAAATTTCATCATTCAGCCTACAGGAACGTATAAAAGGAATATAAAGCTTTTAGCCGATACCATTACCATTAATTCCCGATTTCAATATAAGCCGGTAACCGATTCGCTGGATTTGACATTTAGAATACCATTTGAAAATAAAAAATATACCTACCAACCTGCTGATATAGAACCATTTTTGAAATTACTAAATGAACCGGCCTTCATTATTAATGATCTGAAAATAACTGCTTATTCTTCAATTGAAGGAACCGACAAAGAAAACCGAATGCTTCAGCAAAAAAGAGCGGAGAGCATTGTTAAGTCGCTTGAAGGATTGCAAAGCGCTATTATAAAGACTGAAATTGTTATGGATTACAATTGGAACGATTTTAAAATAGACTTAGTAAATTCTGAATACAAAGCATTTGATACCATGCAGTTGGCAGATGCCCAAACCTATATCAGAGATAATAAGTTGAACAAAAAGTTGGAGCCTATTCTCCAGAAACATCGCTATGCGCAAATTGATATGAAGGTGGCTTATGATATTTCCGGCGAAAATGAAACCCTTTTTGTAATAAAAAAATTTAATGCCGCGGTTGATTCACTGGATAGGGCATTGGCGTTATCAATTCAAAAGTACATTATAAAGCAAATACTGAATTACAGGTATAAACCGGTTGTATTAAACGATTTAAATATACCCAATGAAAAGGATTATGCCGGCATTGAAATGAATCGAATTTGGCTTCAACACCTAACCAAGCAAATTACTACCGAAGAATTCGACCAAAAGGTGGAAGAGTTGGTTAAGTTAGCTCCTGATAATGAATACATTGCTTTTAACGACATTTTTAATAAAGTTGCCAATCAACCGATTAGTGACATTTCGGAAGTTAGTCAATTACAAAACCGGATTGACCGATTGTATTATACCCCCTTAAAAAAAGAAACCATCGATGGATTAAATGTTAAACTGCAGTTTAAACTAATTAATTACATTGATTCCTCAATGGGGGACACAAAAATTAAAGATGCTTGCATTGAGCGAATTAAACGAATTATTGATATAAATGAGGAAACGATGCAAAATTCATTAAAAATTGCGGATTTATTTATTGATTATAAAGACTTTACTTTTGCCTTAAAATCACTGGAACCTTGGATTACTAATTCTTCCGCCAGCGAGAATTTAATCTACTCATATATTTCACTTTGTAGCCAATTTGAAGAACAAATGCACACCCAAAAATTTGAATATGCCATGCAACGGGCATACAAATTGAATCCAAATAGGTTCTGTGAATTATTTAATGGCGATTACTTTTCATATAAAGTATGGGAGAATAGTGCGGTTAAAGAAATGTATTGCGGGAGTTGCAACTAGAAAAAATAAGTCGAAATTGACTTGTGAATACAGAATGAATAAAAAAATGACTACTCATGTGAAAATAGGAAAGAGGCTACTAAAATTATTTTTGGCAGCCTCTTTTCAATTGAGAATACTATTGCTATTCTTTAGTATAGGTGGTTACCTCTTCGGCTTCAAAAATACCGTTTTCATTTTCGTCATACTTAAGGGTTAGCGTATCGCCCGATACAGCATATTCAAAAATCATAGTTTTATCAACATTTACCCAAACCAACATAACATTTACAAAGTCGTAGCTAGCTTCGGAAGTAATGTTGGCAGTTAATTTATTGCCGTTTGCCGTAAATGTGCCCTTTGCACCACCAACCTCTGTAAAAACTAATCCAAAGTTCATTAATGATGAAACATTGAAACTGCTCTCCCCTAATGTTATTGTTTCTTTGTAGGTTATTGCTTGGTCGGTATATTCAGAGGACCATTTGCCTACATAATCAGGTGAATCATCTTTTGAACACGAACTCATAATTGCCAAACCTAACAAGGCAATTGAAAAAATACTAAAAATTCTTTTTTTCATTTTATGGTAATTAAATAGATTTATTAAAGCCCCAAAAATAGACAAATTAGCGAAAGTAATCCCTTGCTTTTCGCATTTTTTTTGATTGGGTAAAACCATTAGAAACCCTTTACCTAGATAAAACACTTTTTAATTTCATGAATTCTACTGCGGAATACAGAAAAAAGAATAATGGGATAAGTCCAAAAAAGTACTTGAATATGCTTCAAATTGCTTCCCAATAGTCAGAATACAAGTACTCTATTTGTTATTATATTGGTTCATGGTTTGCTGAATTCCGATGGAAGGAAATGCTAGTATAGCCTCCATGCATTTTTCAATTCGCTCAGGCAGCAGTTCTGCTTCTTCAGTCGTCCATTGTCCCAAAACATAGTCCACCTGTTGGCCTCTTCCAAATTCATTTCCGATTCCAAAACGCAACCGGGCATAAGCATCGGTACCTATTAATTCAGTAATGCTTTTCAATCCATTGTGACCAGCATCGCTGCCTTTAGCACGAATTCGTATTTTACCAAATGGGATGGCTAAATCATCGGCTATTACTAACAAGTTATCAAGGGGAATTTTTTCTTCTTGCATCCAATATTGAACTGCTTTTCCACTAAGATTCATGTAAGTGGTAGGCTTAATTAAAATAATAGTCCGGCCGCGGTGCTTCAACTCAGTGTATGAAGCACGTCGCTTATCAGTATAAACAAGATTGGACGCTTTAGCTAAAGCGTCCAATACTTGGAATCCAATATTATGACGGGTGTTGGAATATTCAAATCCAATATTGCCTAATCCCGCAATAAGATATTTCATTATTTAGAATGTTATTTTGCCGGTGCGGCCTCTTTTGCTGACATTGCACTACGAGTCAAACGAACGGTAGCAATTACTGCATTTTTTGAATCCAATAACTCTAACCCTTTAAATTTCAATTCTCCCACTTTAATTGATTTTCCAAGCTCAAGTTTAGAAATATCGATATCCAAAGTGTCAGGAAAATTAGATGATAATCCTTTAACATGGAGTTTACGCATTTTCAACATCAATTTACCTCCCTGTTTAACCCCTTCGGCCAAACCAGTAAGTTTTACAGGTATTTCAATAGTTAATTCACGGTCTTTTTTAATTTCAAGAAAATCAACATGCTCAATATCATCAGAAACTGAATTGAATTGCAGATTTTGCATAGTTGCCTGATATTTCTTTCCATCAATGTCCAAGTCAACCAAATACACATTCGGTGAATAAACCAGATGAGTAAAATCTTTTGCAATCACTGAAAAGTGAATGTTACTTTTTCCACCGTACATCACACAAGGTACCAATCCTTGAGTCCGTAATGCCTTTGTTGATTTCTTACCAACATCAGTCCTTAAACTTCCTTTAATTTCAAAGGTTTTCATTTTCTAAAACTTTATGTGCTACTTGAGTCCGAGACTCCCATCACACGTTAGACAATAATTTTTGCGGGTGCAAAGATATAAATTAATATTAATGGATAGTTATAGTTGCTGTATTAATTTAATGAGCCACTTTAAAATAACGAAACCCATTCTTCAAGCTTTTTGACCTTGTCAAATAAAAAAATCAAAAAAAAGCGTCAATTTAAACTAAAACAAAAAATTTGAACTTATTGATCTCTGATTATATACGCTCTTAATGGTGTTAGCAAATAAATCAGCTACTGAAAGCACCGTTATTTTATCACTAGCATGCTTCAATGGAATGGTATCGGTAACAATCATTTCAGTAATAGCCGACTTTTCGATTCTATCATAGGCTGGTCCAGAAAGCAGGGGGTGAGTAGCAACCACTCTTACACTAATTGCCCCATTGTCCATCATTATATCAGCGGCTTTAGTAATTGTTCCAGCAGTGTCAATCATATCGTCAACAATCACCACATTTTTATCTTTCACATCTCCAATTACTTTCATATCTCCAATTTCATTGGCTCTGGAACGGCTTTTATGGCTAATAACTACCCCTGTACCTAAAAAAGTAGAATAGGCGTAAGCACGCTTTGACCCACCCATATCTGGTGCCGCAATGGTTAGGTTTTCCAAGTTTAAGCCTCTGATATAAGGTGTAAAAATGGAAGATGCATACAAGTGATCAACCGGAATATTAAAAAATCCTTGAATCTGATCGGCATGTAAATCCATGGTCATAACTCTTGAAACACCAGCTGCTTCCAATAAATCAGCTACCAATTTTGCTCCAATAGACACCCTTGGTTTATCTTTTCTGTCTTGCCGGGCATAGCCAAAATAAGGCATAACAGCTACAATTTCATAGGCCGATGCTCGCTTTGCTGCATCAATCATGAGCAACAACTCAAATAAATTCTCCGATGGCTGAAAAGTAGATTGTATGATGAAAACATGCGAGCCGCGAACTGTTTCCTCATAAGAGGGTTGAAACTCTCCATCGCTGAAACGTTGGACTGAAGTTCTACCTAAATAAGTACCATAACTTTCAGCAATTTTTTCTGCTAAGTATTTAGTTTCAGTACCGGAAAAGATTTTGATAGGAGCCGTTAGGGACATAAAGAATTGATTTTCTGAATTTTAAGATTCCAATGATGCCGTTTCAAAATTAGTAAAATATTGATATACCAAATAGTATTTCCTACTTTTTAAAAACAAGTTTCTTTACTTGCTATAAATTATTATTTACAACTTTATTTTCTTATGCAACTTCTCAAATTCCAATAAAAACAATAAAAATTAATCTTAAAAAAATATAGCTATTCTTCATCCAAAATAACGAAGAACCACAAATCAATCCCAATTATTGAATCGGATTCCTTTTTGAAATATCTTCAATAAATAGCAGCAAATCATCTTTCCCCATTTTCGTTTCAGCAGAGGTAATAAATATAGGTGGCAGTTCTTCCCAATAATTCAATAATTCCTTTTTATATCCGGAACTATTTTTCTCTAAATGATTTTTTGTCAACTTATCAGTTTTGGTAAAAACAATGGCAAAGGCAATCCCTTTTTCACCCAGCCATTGCATAAATTCCAAATCTAATTTTTGAGGTTCATGCCGAGAGTCAATCAATACAAACAAACAATACAAATTTTCGCGATGCACGATATAGTCCTGAATGAATTGCTGCCACTTTTCGCGTTGCGCTTTTGATACTTTGGCAAAACCATAACCAGGCAAATCGACCAAATACCAGGAATTATCTATTTTGAAATGATTTATAAGCTGTGTTTTCCCAGGCTGACCGCTAACTTTAGCCAATTTACTATGATTGGTTAACATGTTAATTAGCGATGATTTACCTACATTCGAACGTCCAATAAAGGCATATTCTGGTAAATTGGGCGAGGGGCATTTTTTATAATCAGTACTGCTAATAATAAATTCAGCTGTTTTAATTTCCATGTTGTCTTTTTAATAATCTTCAAGTTGGGAAATACTCCCTCCCAATTTTTCTGAACGTTTGATGTGACTCGGGTTATCCTTATATTTTAATGTAGCTCCAAAACTTACTTTAGCATCAAGCAGCAATTTAGGGGCCAGTTCGGCGCTACCACCTCTCATTTTAGCGTAAGTCATTTCATTTTCAAGTTCTGTTGCGCGATAATCGCCTCCGGTTGAAGTAATCAAATTTATGACTCTTGAAGAACCGCTTAACCTAACAAATGCTCCTTTGTTTACTTTCATCAAAACTGAATCCGTAGCAACTAACAAATCAAAATCGCTACCCGATTTGGCTTCCAATTTAAGGAATTTGCCTTTGAGAGCCCCTTTATTGTAAAGTTTAATTCCTCCGCCGGCTTCCACTGATTTCAAATTTTTATAAAAGATGGTTACCCTTACTTTTATAGCCGGGGGAAACTCATAAGTTAACTTAACCGACAATACACTATCTTTTACTGCATAATAAATTTTCTCCACATCAAAAGTACCTGATTCTATTACAATTGAGTCCCGATCTGATGATTCTAAACGGACTTCAATCTTGCCAAACAAGTCAATCTGATTAAACCCTTCCAAGCGCTGCGATTTTTGAGCCATAGCACCTTCTTGAAACATCAGCAATAAAAATAAAGTAGCAAAAGCAATTTTTCGTAACATAATTATTAATAGTTTAAAACAACAGGGGCAAAATTACAGCCAAATATGCTATGAACAAAACTAAATTATCAATTTGGTTAATTGGATAAGAGAGCTTCAAAATAAAATTGACTTTTAAAAAAGCATACTCTTGCTTTTAATAACAATAAATCAACTGATTATAGGATCTATTAATCCAATTCAATAAAAACCTCCAACATTTTAGCGGTTCCGGATTTCGGGATTAAATGAATTTCGTTAATCTCAGCCGGAATCAAAACAATTTCACCTTTAGTAATGGTCACTTCCATCTCCTCCTCATCATACTTTATAATTGCGTCCCCTTCAACCATCATATAAATAACAAACGAATCAAGAGCATGATAGTCAATATCCATTGGTTTATCACATGATATAATATTAGTGGTGAAATAAGGGCATTTAATTATTTTACTGCTTTTGTTTTTTTCAATAGAATAGGAAGTTTTAAAAGCGGTTTTCCATCATCACCCATCCTATCCCAATCATAAATACGGTAGGTAAGATCCGATGTTTGCTGAATTTCAGCGAATAATATCCCAGGACCCGTTGCATGGATGCGTCCTGCAGGTATAAAAAACACATCGCCGGTGCTTACTTTTTCGTAATTTAAAACTTCGCGTAACCTCCCACTACCAAAGTATTCCAAGTATTTTTGTTTATCCATTTCCTGATTAAAGCCAACAATAAGTTCTGACTCTTTTTCAGCACTCAAAACATACCACATTTCTGTTTTACCGTGGGAACCATGACGTTCATTGGCCATTTCTTCATCCGGGTGAACTTGAAGCGAAAGGTAATCATTGGCATCAATGAATTTTATTAATAGTGGAAACTCGTTTCCAAATTGTTCATATACTTTTTCTCCCACCAAATCACCCATATAAACTTCAATTAATTCCTGAATATTGTTCTCAGCCAGAAAACCGTTTGTAACTTCAGAAATATCTCCCTCAACCCCTGATAACTCCCAACTTTCGCCCACCTTTTCGTGAGGATTTGATTTTTTATTTAAAATTTGCCGTAAACGGTCGCCACCCCAAATTTTGTTTTTTAGGATTGGATTGAATTTTAGAGGGTATAACGATTTCATTGGAATACTTTTAGTTTATGATTGCAAAAGTAGAAAACAAACTCAAAGTGGAAAAGGAAACTAGTACCTTATTCAATTTATAAAAACGGAGTTCGGTCAAGAGCAATGAAAAAAACTTTAATTTCTCTATAAAAATTGTATCTTGCCTTGCCTTTAAAAATACATAAAAAAATAACGCGTACGATGCTGGTAATAGGAATTGCAGGAGGAACCGGTTCTGGAAAAACAACCGTAGTAAAAAAAATAATGGCTAGTTTAACAGCCAACGAAGTAGCTTTGGTAACGCAAGATTCCTATTACAAAGACAGTGGACATTTGCCGATGGAAGAGCGCCAAAAAATAAATTTTGACCACCCAGATGCTATTGAATTTGATTTATTGACCAAACACATTTCTGAATTAAAAAATGGAAAATCGGTTGAAGAACCTATATATAGCTATTTAACTTGTACCCGTTCGCAAGAA
>JAIFNJ010000179.1 GCA_020047835.1 Bacteroidota bacterium | reverse complement strand
CATTACAAAATATGGTTTAATCTGTAATTTATAATCATTTTAGATAAGGATGAAAATACCATTTGATTATTGATTAATTAAAATATAATACTATTTTAGTGCTATAATTAATCCGTAAAATCTATGCATCCTATTTTACTTAAATCAGTTTTATCGCTTGTTATTGGCATTCCTGTTGGAATTTTAATAATTAAACTATTTTTCAAAACCAGTATTTTTGCAGGTGATCATTTTCCTGAGCAATACCCTTATGCCATCGTATTTACGTTGAATGTTGGAATGTCTATTCTATTGGTCTTTTTATCGTTTAAATTTGTAAGAACACCATTCAATATATCCATTGAACATTTGAAAGAATTAGCAAAGGGAAACCTAAATCTTAAGGATGTTAAAGAAGAAACTCATTTAAAAAGTGAAATTGGTGAATTGAACCGGATAAATATTGCTATAAATAATTCGTTCAAAAAAGTTATCAGTGAAATTACCTTAGGTGCTGAAAATATTGACAATATTGGCACCAATTTAAAGAGTGTATCAGGAAAATTAACCGAAGCATCAACCAACCAGGCTGCTTCGTTAGAAGAAATATCCGCTTCAATGGAACAAATGATGGCAAATATTGAATCGAATACTGAGATTGCCATTCAAACCGAGACTATAGCCAATAAAGCTCATCAGGCTGTAATGGAAGGCAATAAATCTGCATTGGAAGCATTGGCCTCAATAAAAGATATAGCTGGAAAAATACAGATTATTACAGATATTGCCTTGCAAACTAATATTTTAGCATTAAATGCCGCCGTTGAGGCTGCTCGCGCTGGCGAACAAGGTAAAGGTTTTGCTGTTGTTGCGGCAGAAGTGCGTAAACTAGCGGAGCGGAGTAAAATTGCGGCCACTGAAATTGAGGAAATGTCGAACAAAGGAACCACAATTTCAGAAAAGGCCATTGAACTCCTAAACAAAACATTGCCTTTAATTGCTGAGACTACCCACCATGTTCAAAATATTTCTGCTGCAAGCATTGAGCAGCGGAATGGAGCGGCTCAAATAAATTCATCGGTTCAGATTATAAATCAATCTACGCAATACAATGTAACTACTGCTGAAGAGATGACTGTTGGTTCCGAAAAATTAATTGAGCAAGCCGACAAGTTATTGGAGAACATTACTTATTTCAAGCTATAGAATAATAGGTATTAGAAAACTCAAGGCACCTTTTTCTCATAAAAAAGCCCCGGTTCATTGCTAAACCGGGGCCTTTTTTATAGAGTTTATTTGTCATTCATTGAAATCAGGAATTCCTCGTTGTTACGTGTTTTAAGCAACCGGTCGCGTAAAAAATTCATAGCTTCCACCGAATTCATATCCGATAAATAGTTCCGCAATACCCACAATCTGCTCAGGCTATCTTTGTCAATTAATAAGTCTTCGCGGCGTGTACTTGAAAGATTGAGATCCACAGCTGGGTAAATACGCTTGTTCGATAATTTGCGATCCAGCTGAAGTTCCATATTACCAGTTCCTTTGAACTCTTCAAATATTACTTCATCCATTTTTGAACCAGTCTCGGTAAGCGCTGTAGCTAGAATCGTTAGTGAACCTCCGTTTTCGATATTACGGGCAGCACCAAAGAATCGCTTGGGTTTGTGCAATGCATTGGCATCCACACCACCTGATAAAACTTTACCTGATGCCGGTGAAACAGTATTGTAAGCCCGGGCTAAACGGGTAATGGAATCGAGCAATATAACTACATCATGTCCACATTCTACCAATCGTTTGGCTTTTTCCAATACAATTGAGGCCACTTTAACGTGCTTTTCTGCAGGCTCGTCAAAAGTGGAAGCCACCACTTCGCCATTAACGCTGCGTGCCATATCAGTAACCTCTTCCGGACGTTCATCGATAAGTAATACTATCAAATAAACTTCAGGATGGTTGGCTGCAATGGCATTGGCAATATCTTTGAGTAATACCGTTTTTCCAGTTTTTGGCTGTGCCACAATTAATCCACGCTGCCCCTTACCAATTGGGGTAAACATGTCAATAATACGTGTTGACGGTGAGTTTTGAGCATGACTGGTTAAGTCAAATTTCTCGTCAGGAAAAAGCGGAGTCAAAAAGTCAAATGGAATCCGGTCGCGCACACTTTCCGGCTCACGGCCATTAATTTTTTCCACTTTGATAAGCGGAAAGTATTTTTCTCCTTCTTTGGGGGGTCTGATAGCTCCTGCAACAGTATCTCCGGTTTTTAAGCCAAATAATTTAATTTGCGACTGGCTAACGTATATATCATCAGGAGAGTTCAAATAATTATAATCGGAAGAACGTAAAAAACCATAACCATCTGCCATCAGCTCCAATACACCGGAGGTGGAAATTAAACTGTCAAATTCATACTTGGCTTTTTCTTCTTTATTATTTCTTTCTGGTTTTCTTCTTGCGTCTACATCAGGTCTATTTACCCGGTCAACTCGTGCAGGTCTTTCTTGTGAGTTTTCAACGGTTCTTTCGCTGCGTTCGAATCGTTCTGTTTTCTCAGGACGAATGGTACGTTCCGCATTTTCATTAATAGCAGTGTTCACTGGTTGAACAACTTCCAAAGGCTCAGGAGTCACAACTTCATCAATTTCAGTGGGACCTGCTTCATGATCAATTCTTGAACGGTCGCGGTAAGATGGTACTGTAATAACTTTATTTCGGGTTGGTAATTCAACTTTTTTTCTCTCAGGAATTTTTTCCTCCACAATAGCTTTCGGAACAACAGGTATTTCTGTAATAGGCTCTGAACGTTCCACTTTATTTTGTGGATTCACACTCATTACTTTTTCAATCTTCACGTCTTTTTTAAAAGTACGGGTTCTTGCCCTTTTCTTTTGGGAATCTGTTGAATCAATTTCTGCTTTTTCTTCCTGTTCAATTGGTTTTTGAACAACTTTCTTGTTTTTAGAAGCATCAATTGCCTGCTGGTCCAAAATTTTGTACACTAAATCTTGTTTGCGTAGGGTTTCAATGCGCTTAACATTCAAGTTTTTGGCAATTTCTTTTAACTCAGGAACAAGCATCTTGTTCAACTCGAGAATGTCATACATAATAATATTTGATTTTTATTGTTTTTCGAAAAAAATTCGATTTGTTACAAGTTAGTTTTGAAAGTACTCATGATTTATGAGGCGAATGACTTTGAGGTTGAAATTATACCTCCTTGAAAAACGTTGCAATTATAGGTATTTAATTACTAATCACAAAATATTTTTAACAAAATAACAAAATATCACAAAGATTGGATCTTCTTAGCATTCAATTATTCAACTAAGGTATAATATTATTTTGAGTAATTCAAAATATTTTCCATGGCCAATAATCCTTGCCTTTTTTTTATTTATATTGCCAAGAATGAAAAATAGATTACTGCTATGTCAATTTACAAAGATTATTTAGAAACCAAGAAATATTATATCAACGAAACAGCATTTAAGATGTTGATGCAAAAGCGCATCTATAAAATACTGATTGTTTGTAGTAATTATGACTTCTATATGCTGGAAGAAGACGGGCGTATTGATGAGCAGATTTTTGATGAATACGTGTCTTTGAACCTTCGCTATCCACCCATATTTATTCATGCGTCAACTTCCGAAAAGGTATTTCGGATATTGAAAAAAGGAGATATTGACTTGGTAATTTCCATGTTAAGTATTGATGATACTGATGCCTTTGCTTTGGCTAAAAAAGTGAAACAGGAGCATCCCAGAACTCCTTTTGTAGTGCTCACCCATTTTTCGCGTGAAATACGGTTACGAATGGCTAAAGAGGACTTAAGTGCCATTGATTATGTTTTTTCATGGTTGGGCGAGGCAGAAATTTTATTGGCAATTATTAAATTAATTGAAGACAAAATGAATGCCCGCAATGATATTGAAATTGTTGGTGTTCAAGCTATTCTGCTGGTTGAAGATAACATCCGGTTTTACAGCAGCTATTTGCCTACCATGTACAAAATAATTTTGCAACAATCGCAAGATTTTAAGCACGAAGGAGCTAATGAGTACCAGCAAATGCTGCGTAAAAGGGGAAGACCAAAAATTATTTTAGCTACCAATTATAACGATGCCATTGCTTATTACGAGAAATTTAAACAGAATATTTTAGGCGTAATAACCGATATTCGCTATAAACGCGATGGAATTGATGATCCAGAGGCAGGATTTACGCTATATAATCACATAAAAGCTGATAATGAGCATTTACCGGTTTTGATGCAATCATCGGAAATTGAAAACAAAAAAAGAGCTGAGGAAATGGGAGCTTCTTTTTTAAGTAAAGATTCCAGCAAACTAAATATGGAGCTTTCGCAATATATTAACCGTTATTTTGCTTTTGGCGATTTTGTCTTTCGGCTATACGACCGAAGCATTGTTGGCAAGGCATCGAACCTTAAACAATTGCAGCACTTAATTTTAACAGTTCCCGATGAATCATTAAAATACCATTCTGAAAAAAATGATTTCTCGCGTTGGCTTAATGCAAGGGCTCTTTTTTCATTGGGAGCCATATTCAGAACAGCCGATGTAGCCGACTTTAAAAGTACCGATGAGGTTCGGCAATATATGTTTAGCGAAATTTCAAAATACCGTTTGAACCGGGGTCGTGGAATTATTACCAGTTTTTTGGATAAGAGTTTTGATAGGTATTGCATATTCAGTAGAGTAGGAGAGGGTTCATTAGGTGGCAAAGCCCGGGGTTTGGCTTTTATTGATTCCCTGATTAAAAAGCATCAGATACTTTACCAATTTGAAAATGTTGTAATTACCATTCCCCGCACCATGGTGCTTTCAACCAGTGTGTTTGACGAGTTCATGGAGAAGAACAATCTTTATAGCATAGCTCTTTCGCATGTGGATGATCAGGAAATTTTAGAAGCATTTAATCGGGCCAATTTGCCCGATCAGGTGATATCGGTGCTGCATACATTTTTAGATGTGAATACAACTCCCCTCGCTATCAGGTCATCCAGTGTACTTGAAGACTCACATTATCAGCCTTTTGCCGGAATTTATTCCACATACATGGTACCCTACAGCGATTATCGCGAACAGATGATATCAATGCTTTGTCAGGCTATAAAAAGTGTTTATGCTTCCACTTTTTTTAATAGCAGTAAAGCCTATATGAAGGCAACCAAAAATGTAATTGATGAGGAAAAAATGGGCATCATCATTCAAGAAATATGTGGAAGCCAATACGGAAGCCGCTTTTATCCTACTATTTCAGGGGTAGCCCGTTCCATTAATTTTTACCCCATTGCCCCCGAAAAACCGGATGATGGTATAGTTAATATTGCCTTGGGACTAGGGAAACAAATTGTAGAAGGCGGAAAATCGCTTCGTTTTAGTCCTAAATATCCAAAAAAAGTACTTCAACTTTCCGATCCTGATGTGGCCATACGCGATACCCAAAAAAACTTTTATGCCCTTGATTTAGATGCCGAAACATTTAAACTTTCAACCGATGATGGCATCAATCTTATGAAACTTAGCACCAATGAAGCAGAAAAAGATAATTCCATCCGGCACATTGCTTCCACCTATGATTATCAGGATAATCAATTGCGTGATGGGGTAAATTATACCGGAAAAAAATTGATAACATTTGCTAACGTACTTAAATACGATTCGTTTCCATTGGCTGAAATTATTAACACCTTATTGCGAATTGGTGCAACAGAAATGAACAATCCGGTTGAGATAGAATTTGCAGTTAATTTAAATGTCAATCCGGGCGAACCCAGAATATTTAATTTTCTGCAAATCAGGCCAATTGTTGAAAATAAAGAAGAAATTGAAATTGATTTTTCCAGTGAAATTAAAGAAGATTGGCTGATTTACTCTGATACAGCTTTAGGTAATGGGGTTATTCAAAATATCTTTGATATAGTATATGTAAAACCAGAGACCTTTAATGCCGCAAATAATCCCAAATTGGTTCCTGTACTTGAAAAATTAAACCTGGAATTTGCGAAAAAGGAGGCAAACTACATTTTAATTGGTCCCGGACGTTGGGGTTCTAGCGATCCTTGGCTAGGTATTCCTGTTAAGTGGTCGCAAATATCACAAGCCCGGGTTATTATTGAGTCCGGATTGGATAATTACCGTATTGACCCAAGTCAAGGAACCCATTTTTTTCAAAATCTGACTTCATTCCGGGTTGGTTATTTCACTATCAATCCGTTTATTAACGATGGGTATTACGATATTGAATACCTAAAACAGATGCCTGCAGTTTATGAAGATGATTTTATAAGGCACATACACTTCGATAACTTTATGGAAATAAAAATTGATGGCAAAAAGAATATTGGAGTCATTAAAAAACCTAAAAGAATTACTGGATAACTATTACGTATTTTCTAATTCGTAATTGGGGTTTATTAAAGGTTTATTTTTATCAAAAAGAGATAAGATTATAATAAATGTGTCAAATCGTAACCAAATCCTTACATTATTTTCAATTAATTGGGCTATTTGCATAGATTATCAGCATTTTACAACTTATAAAAAATTGAAAGGTATTTTTGCAAAAACTAACTATGTTTTTGAATTAAAAGCTGATTTTTGGCATAATTTGTTTCATATAACCAGATGTTTAATAATATGTTGCACACCTGAAAACAAAGGGTCAACTTTGCATCCAATAATTGGATGTAATAGTTTCAATTATTGCGAATTAGATTTTATTTAAATTAATATTTTCAAAAAACTAGCCGTATGAATATAGAAAAAATAATGGCCGAGCTTGAAAAGAAACACCCAGGCGAAAAGGAGTATCTTCAAGCTGTACACGAAGTTTTAGAATCAGTAAAAGAGGTTTACGATCAAAACCCAAAGTTTGAAGCTGCAAAGATTATTGAGCGTATTGTTGAACCTGATCGAATCTTTACTTTTAGAATTACTTGGGTTGATGACGAAGGAAAAGTTAACATTAATATAGCTTATCGCGTTCAATTCAATGGTGCCATTGGGCCATACAAAGGTGGTCTTCGTTTCCACCCCAGCGTAACGCTTTCAACCCTTAAATTCTTAGGATTTGAGCAAACATTCAAGAATGCACTTACTACCCTTCCAATGGGCGGTGGTAAAGGAGGTTCCGATTTTAATCCAAAAGGCCGCAGCGATGCTGAAATTATGCGCTTCTGCCAAGCATACATGCTTGAGCTTTGGAAACATATTGGTCCTGAAACTGATGTTCCAGCCGGCGATATAGGTGTTGGTGGTCGCGAGATTGGTTTCCTATACGGAATGTATAAGAAACTTGCAGGTGAGCACACGGGAGTTCTTACCGGAAAAGGTATGAATTGGGGTGGTTCATTAATCCGTCCTGAGGCTACCGGTTTTGGTGGTATCTATTTTGTTGACCACATGCTTAAAACCCGCGGTATTAGCATTAAAGGGAAAACAGTTTCTGTATCTGGTTTTGGTAACGTTGCCTGGGGTGCAGCCCTTAAAGCTACTGAATTAGGCGCTAAAGTGGTTGCAATTTCTGGTCCTGACGGCTACATCTACGATGAGGCTGGAATCAGCGGCGAAAAAATTGACTATATGCTAGAGCTGCGTAACTCCAATCAGGATATTGTTGCTCCTTATGCTACTAAATTCCCTGGTTCAAAGTTCGTTGCAGGTAAAAAACCTTGGGACGTAAAGGTTGATATTGCACTTCCTTGTGCTATCCAAAACGAGCTTAATGGCGATGATGCTGCACTTCTTATCAAGAATGGCGTTGTATGCGTAGGTGAAATATCAAACATGGGTTGTACACCTGAGGCTATTGAGGCATTTATCAAAGGTAAAATTCTTTATGCTCCTGGTAAAGCTGTAAACGCTGGTGGTGTGGCTACTTCAGGTTTGGAAATGAGCCAGAACTCAATGAAACTGAACTGGACTTCCGAAGAAGTTGACGGTCGTTTGCATCAAATCATGGAAAACATTCACAAAGCCTGCGTTGAACACGGTACCGAACCAAATGGTTACATCAACTATGTTAAAGGTGCTAACATTGCAGGGTTCATGAAAGTGGCCAATGCCATGCTTGACCTTGGAGTATTATAACTCATAACCTAATTATATGGAGAGCCCCGACAATTTATTTTCGGGGCTTTTTTCATTTTTAAACCTTTAACTATTCCCTTTGTTGAAATGCTATGAATTCTAATAATTACGTAGCATGCAAACCGGACCCTCCTCAAAATTTACCAACTCCTTAATAAACGAAACCAGTCCATACCTTTTACAACATGCGCACAATCCGGTGAATTGGTATGCTTGGAGCAATAAGGCACTTGAAAAAGCGAAGCTGGAAAATAAGTTGGTTTTGATATCTATCGGTTATTCATCCTGCCACTGGTGCCATGTAATGGCTCATGAATCGTTTGAAAACGAGGCCGTAGCTGAAATTATGAACCAACATTATATTTGCATAAAAGTGGACCGGGAAGAACGGCCCGATGTGGATCAGGTTTATATGGAGGCAGTGCAATTAATTACCGGCAGCGGTGGATGGCCATTGAATTGTTTTGCATTGCCTGATGGAAGACCGGTTTATGGTGGAACCTATTTTAATACGGACCAATGGTCGCAGGTGTTGACTGGGCTAGCTGCTACATACCAACAAGAACCCGAAAAAGTTTTAAATGCTGCAACAGAAATATCCCAAGGACTAAAAAACCAACTAGTGATTCCCATCAAACAACAGCAACGTTCCTTCGATAAATATTTGCTTGATTCGATGGTTGCCAATTGGAAGCCCCATTTCGATCCGGAATGGGGTGGTAACAGAAAAGCTCCAAAATTTCCTATGCCTACCGGTCTTGAATTTTTGTTGAATTATGGTGTTCAAAACCAAGACAAAACTGTATTAAACCATGTAAACCAAACGCTAACTAAAATGGCTCTTGGTGGAATTTACGACCAGATTGGAGGCGGTTTTTCACGATATAGCGTTGATTCACAATGGAAAGTACCTCATTTTGAAAAGATGCTTTACGATAACGGCCAACTTATCTCATTATATTCCAATGCGTACAAAGTAACTAAAAATCCATTTTTTAAAAGGATTGTGGTTAATACCTTACAATTCATTAAACGGGAAATGACTAGTCCGGATGGAGGTTTTTATTCATCGTACGATGCTGACAGCGAAGGGGTAGAAGGTAAATTCTATATCTGGAAGAAAGATGAAATCGATATCCTTTTGGGAGCCGATTCCCAATGGTTTTGTGAGTATTTTAATGTAACAGAAGCTGGCAACTGGGAAGGTGCCAATATTTTATGGATTACTACGGAAAAATACTTCGGAGAAAAGACAAATCAACCTAATGAATTTACTGAATACCAATTGAATGAGGCACTTTTGAAGTTATTTGAACAACGTAAAAAACGCATAGCCCCGGCTTTAGACGATAAAATACTTGTATCGTGGAATGCCTTGATGTCGCTGGGTTATTTAACAGCTTTTGAAGCATTAGGAAGCGAAGAATTTTTAGCATGCGCCATTAAAAATGGAAATTTCATTACTACTAATTTTTGCCAATCCGATGGTTCCATGCTCAGAAATTTTAAAGCAGAACGGGCAACTATACCTGCCTTTCTGGACGATTATGCTCTGACTATTCAACTTTTTATCCGGTTGTACCAAAATACATTTAATGAATCATGGATTCAATTGGCTCAAAACTTAACGGAATATACCATACAAAACTTTTACGATGAAATTTCCGGATTTTTCTTCTTTACCAACAAGTTGAGCCATGATTTGATAGT
>JAIFNJ010000062.1 GCA_020047835.1 Bacteroidota bacterium | reverse complement strand
GAGGGTGATTCATAAATAAAATGGTAGGTAGTACCTTGCGTAAATCCACTGTTTCTGATATATGCAGGTTTTTTACTACAAGAAATGACGATTAAAATGCATGTGAAAGTTAATAGAATGTAAATCCTGTTCATATTCTTAAAAAAAAAGAGGCTGCAATTTATTTGCAGCCTTTATATTTATGATCCAAAGTCATCAAATGCCACGTTTTCGTCTGGTACACCCATATTGTAGAGCATTTTTGTAACAGCACTATTCATCATAGGAGGACCGCAGATGTAATACTCAATATCTTCCGGTTCTTCGTGTTTATTTAAGTAATTATCTAGTATAACTTGATGAATAAATCCGGTAGGTCCTTGCCAATTATCTTCCGGAAGGGGTTCTGATAAGGCCAAATGCCAGGTAAAATTTGGGAATTGAGCAGCTATGCTATCGAATTCTTCTTTATAAAATACTTCCTTCATGGAACGGGCTCCATACCAAAAGGTAGCTTTTCGTCCAGTTTTTGCTGTTTTAAATAAATGAAAAATATGCGAACGCATGGGAGCCATACCGGCACCACCACCAATAAACATCATTTCGTTTTGTGTGTCTTTTATAAAGAATTCACCATATGGACCTGAAATGGTAACTTTATCGCCTGGTTTACGGGAGAAGATAAAAGAGGAACAAATTCCTGGATTTACATGCATAAATTGGTTTTTACTCCTATCCCATGGTGGGGTTGCAATACGAATGTTTAGCATTACTATATTTCCTTCAGCGGGGTGGTTGGCCATCGAGTAGGCGCGGAATGTTGGTTCCGGATTTTTCATTTGCAAATCGAAAATGCCCATTTTTTCCCAATCTTCGCGGAATCGATCTTCAATGACCATTTCTTTGAAATTGACATCTATTTGAGGCACATCAATTTGAATGTAACCACCTGATTTGAAATGAAGGTGTTCGCCTTCAGGAAGTTTTACCACAAATTCTTTAATAAATGTGGCCACGTTGTGGTTCGATACCACTTCGCATTCCCATTTTTTAATGCCAAGTATCTCTTCGGGCACATGAATTTTTATATCGTTCCGCACTTTTACTTGGCAGCCCAAGCGCCAATGGTTGGCTTGTTCTTTACGGGTAAAATATCCGGTTTCGGTGGATAATATGGAACCTCCACCTTCAATTACTTGACATTTACACATTCCGCAGGTTCCACCACCGCCACAAGCCGAAGGCAAAAATATATTTTGTTCCGATAACGTGGAGAGCAGGGTAGAGCCCGGGCTCACTTCCACATCTTTTTCACCATTGATGTTTACAATGACTTTACCTTGTGGTGCTAATTTATTTCGGGCAAACAAAAGACTTGCCACCAATACCATTATAATAATCCAAAACGAAACAATACTGACTAAAAGAATAATGGATGTTGAAATTGCTAAAATCATAGCTTAATTTTTTAAAAATTCGGTATTATAGTTTGATACCCATAAAACTCATAAATGCAATGCCCAGCAAGCCGGTTATAATAAATGTGATGCCCAAACCACGCAAAGGGGCTGGAATGTTGGAATACCTAATCCTTTCTCGAATAGCTGCCAAGGTTACAATGGCCAAAGCCCACCCAAATCCTGAACCAAAGGAGAAAGCAAGTACTTCACCGATATTTTGATATTCACGCTGTTCCATAAATAAAGAGCCGGCCAAAATAGCACAGTTAACCGCAATAAGTGGTAAAAATATCCCCAATGAATTGTATAAACTGGGTGAGAATTTTTCTACAATCATTTCAACCAACTGCACCATGGCCGCAATGGTTGCAATATAAACCATAAAACTTAAGAACGATAAATCCACTTCGGTAAATGATTCGCCCATCCATTGCATGGCTCCCGGTTTAAGTACTTTTTCAAGTAAATAGTAATTTAAAGGCACGGTAACCATTTGTACAAATATTACCGCGATACCTAAACCAATGGATGTTTTTACCGTTTTTGATATAGCAAGGTAGGAACACATGCCTATGAAAAAGGCAAAAATCATATTTTCGGTGAAAATCGATTTTATTATAATATTGATATATTCTTGCATAGCCTGTATTTTTAAAAATTAATTTGATTCAATAAGCTCTGGATTCTTACTACGTTGTACCCAGATAATTAAACCCACCACTATCAATGCCATTGGAGGCATAATCATCATTCCGTTATTCACATATCCGGCACTATAAAATGCTTTAGGTATCATCGGATGTCCCAGCAGGGAACCTGAACCGAGCAGTTCGCGGGTAAAACCTATGATAATCAAAATCATGGCATAACCAGCTCCATTGCCTAAACCATCCACAAACGATGGCCAGGGTTTATTACCCATGGCATAAGCCTCTAGGCGACCCATGATGATACAATTGGTAATAATCAATCCCACATAAACTGAAAGCGCCTTGCTTACATCGTAAACAAATGCCCGCAGTATTTGATCCACCAGAATTACCAAGGCGGCTACTATTACCAACTGAACAATGATGCGGATGCGGGGCGGAATGTAATCCCTCATGGAGGAGATAATAAGACTGGAAAAAGCGGTAACCACAGTAACTGAAAGCCCCATAACGATAGCCGGCATAAGTTTAACTGTAACTGCTAAGGCCGAACATATTCCCAATACCTGAACAGTAACCGGGTTTTGCAGATTAAAGGGTACGGTAAATAATTTTAAATTTTTTGACGACATATTGTATATGTTTAAAATATGAGGGTTACTTTCTGTTTTGAATGAAATAGTCTTTGTATAGTATCAGACAGGAATCAACCATGGCTTCGAGTCCTTTACTGGTAATGGTTCCACCTGAAATGGCATCTACAGCATGTGGATCGTTGGGATCCACTCCGCCTTTATTTACTTTAACGGAAACAAATTCTGCAGAATCTTTAAAAATGGTTTTTCCAATAAAAGGTTTCTGAAAAAACGCCTCTCTAATTTCTGCGCCTAAACCGGGTGTTTCGCCTTGATGGTCGAAATTAGCTCCAAATATGGTGTTCAAATCTTTTTCAAAGGAAATATAACCCCAAATGGGTCCCCAAAGACCTTTACCTCGAAGCGGAACCACATAAGCATTTTTTCCATCTTCGAAGGCAGCAACGTAAATTGGAAGAACCCTTTGTTCTTTTGGTTTTGCCTGTTCTTTTTTAATATCTACTGTGAAGGCGTCAATACCATCCACATGTTCTCCTTTTGTGTTTACCACATAACTTTCAGTAATATATTTCGCATATATTTCAGCAGCATTAACGGGGGTGGCAATAATGTTTATGGATGCCAATATGTTTTGTTTTTTCTCAATCTCAATATTTTTATCCTGATAAGGTTTTAACTGTAAGGCTGCTAATGCCAATAATAGGGCAACCACTATAACCATTACCGACGAAAATATGTAAATATATGTATTGCTAAAATTCTTCATTTGTAGAGCAATTAATAGTTTTTAATCAAATTTTAGCCCTTTTTAGGCGTTTTTTAATGTTGGCTTCAATTACATAATGGTCAATCAACGATGCCCATGCATTCAGTAATAGAATGGCTAACATAACTCCTTCGGGATAGGCCGGATTCAAAGCACGAATCAAAACCGCAAATATTCCAATCAAAAATCCGTAAATCCACTTTCCTTTTTCGGTTTGAGCTGCAGATACCGGGTCGGTTGCCATAAATACAATTCCAAAAGCAAAACCTCCCATTACTAAATGGTAATAGGCCGGAATATGGAAATAGGCATTTTGAATATCTGGATGTATAACTCCAATCCATTGGAACAGGAGCCCTAATGATAAAGTTCCTAAAACCCCCGAGAGCATTATTTTCCAGCTGCCAACTCCGGTCCAAATTAAGAAGATAGCACCTATTAAAATAGCCAGAGTTGATGTTTCACCGATAGAACCGGGTATAAAACCATAAAACATATCGGAAAAACTGGCAAGTTTTGACAACTCATTTTGTGCCACGTGAGCCAATGGAGTAGCTCCTGAAAAGCCATCAATTACTCCTTCGCCACTGGCAAGACCTGATATCCATACTTTATCGCCTGACATTTGAGCCGGATAAGCAAAAAACAGGAACGCCCTTGCCAATAAAGCAGGATTAAAAATATTCATTCCAGCACCGCCAAACGCTTCAACACCTATAATAACGGCAAAAGCAGTTGCAAGCACAACCATCCAGATTGGCGTAGTTACTGGTAAAATCAGTGGAATGAGCATGCCTGAAACAAAAAATCCTTCTGGAACATCGTGTTTCTTAACCTGTGCAAAAATAATTTCGATGGTTAGGCCTGTAACATAGGATGCAATAACAATAGGCAAAACTTTTAGAAAGCCAAAACCGAATACTTCTAAAAAAGTTTTATCGGCATATTGCCCTAACATTAAAAAATGATGATAGCCTACATTCCACATTCCGAATAATAAAGCTGGTACCAGTGCCAAAACTACTATAATCATAGTACGTTTCATGTCTATGGCATCGCGGATATGAGAACCGCTGGTGGTTACTTTATTGGGTACAAAGAATAATGTTTCCATGGCATCAAAAAGGGAGTGGAACTTTTCCAGTTTGCCTCCTTTTTTAAAGCTGGGTTTTATCTTGTCGAGATAATTTCTTAGACCTTTCATTAACAAGTTATTTAATATTTTTGATTCGAATTTTTTAGTTCATTTCTTTCACAATCAGATCGAGACTTTTTCTAACTATAGCCTGCATATCTGTTTTTGATGTATCAATAAATTCGCAAAGGGCAAAATCTTCCTCAACTACTTCATAGATACCCAATTTTTCCATCAGGTCAATGTCTTCAATAATCATGGCCTTTAAAAGTTGCATGGGATAAATATCCATTGGGAATACCTTTTCAAAATTACCAGTTATCATGAGCGCCCGTTTTCCACCTTTAATATTGGTATCAATTTTAAATTCTTTTTTGGGCATCAACCAGCTAAAATAAGAATGCGAGAAGCTGAATTTATTCAATCCAGGTAAGGCCCATCCAAAAAATTCATAATAGTCGCCATCAGGAATTACAGTAATTTGGTGGTGATAAAATCCAAGAAAATCGTTTCGTCCAATTTGTGTTCCAGTTAAGGGATTACCACTAATAAAGCGGTGGTTTCCTTCGGTAATATTATCTTTTAATAGGATATCAACGCAAGCTCCAGCAATAGTTTTATAATAACTGGGTTTTAATACTTCACTTCCTGCAAGGGCTATTATTTTTGAAGCATCATAAATTCCTTTATTGAATAAACGACCAATAATTAACAAGTCTTGCGGGTTGATGTGCCAAATCACTTCCCCTTTATTCAATGGATCGATATGGTGAATTTGAGTTCCAATATTTCCTGCGGGATGAGGGCCTGAAATGGAGTTTAGCTCAATACCTTTAATGGATGTCCAGAATTTACTAATGGGAAATTGGTCGTTTACAGTAACATGTATTTTGCCATCGGTTAGTTTAGCCAAGACATCAATTCCTTTTTGGAAATCGGTTTCCTGACCGTTTAAAATATAATCGTAATCAGGGGCCAATGGGGAGCTGTCGAACCCAGAAATAAAAATTGCTTTTGGTGTATCCGTAGCATTGGCAATAATATTGAAAGGCCGCTGCCTTAGATAGGGCCATATTCCGGAAGCGAGTAAAAATTCTTTAACTTGCTCCCGCGAAAGTGCTTTTAAATCGCCGGTATTAAATTGAATAGAATCGTTTAATTGATCCGATTCAATAACAAACTCTAGTATTTTCCTGCGTTCGCCACGCACAATGCTTTTCAAGGTACCACTTACCGGTGAGGTAAATTTTAATTCGGGTTTATTCTTATCAAAAAATACTACCTCTCCTGCCTTAACCTTGTCGCCTTCCTTTAATGAAGATTTAGGGGTTAGATTTGGAAAGTCAGTAGGCTTTAAAGCAAATAAACCATTCTGAAGCGAGCCTTGAACTATTTTTTTTTCAGCTTTTCCTAGTAAGGGTATATTTAGCCCTTTGTGAATTTTTATTTTATGTGGCATACAATGATGATATGTTTTATAAAAACCGGACAAATATAAATAAAAATTAACATGTTGATAATAATTTTATCAATGCTTTTATTACTGTTTATAACAATGTTTTGCTTAAATTTTTAAATTTTGAACGGGTCAATTTACTAATTGAGTATAGCCTAAATTTTTAAATAAATATATTCCAATTCAGTATAATGCAAATGATACAAGGTAATTAGAAAAGTGTAAAAATAAGTAAATACAATAGGAACTTATGTGGATAGATATATTCAACTAATATTGTAGTATTTTTATCACTTAATAATATCTCAAGAGTATGCTAAATGGTATTTCTTTCAGTGCATGGATTTGGTCAAAGTTCTTTTCAGGTATAGTTTTTATACTGGTGTTTTATAATATTGACTCTATTACGGCTCAAACTGATATTAATAGTAATTTATCGGTTGATGGTATTAACGGAGGGAAATACAGAACTCTAAGGGCATTTGTAGCTGGCAATGAGCTTTCCTATCCAGCTATTGATCTGAATGGCGACCAAACCTTAACTTTTATGTTTGATGAATTGGGGACACAAGCCAATGACTATTATTATCAGATAATTTATTGCAATGCCGATTGGAGTCTTTCCGATCTATTTACCGATGTATATATGGATGGTTTTAATGAAAACCGGATAACTAATTATTATTTTTCAGTAAATACAATCGTTCCATATATAAATTACCAAGTAGCAATCCCCAATGATGAAGTGCAACTCAAACTTTCAGGAAATTATTTGTTCAGGGTATTCGAAAATCAATATCGCGACAGTGTTATCCTAACAAAACGATTTATGGTTTATGAGCCAATTGTTCGGATTGAGGCACAGATTTCAAGGCCTTTAGGTGTTGATTTTCGGGATTCTGGTCAGGAAGTAAATTTTAAAGTTTATCACGACGATTTATCGATAAGCGATCCATTTAGCGAAGTGAAAGTTTTTGTGATGCAGAATAACCGTCTTGACCGAGTAATTTCATGCAGTAAACCGGTTTTTATCCGTAATAATGAATTGGATTATCAGCTACCTGGACAAAATGTATTTATGGGTGGTAACGAATTCCGGCTTTTTGATTTTTCCGACAAAAGCAGGTTTGGTTTGAATGTAAATGATGTCCGTTATCATGACAATGTGTATCATATTCAATTGCGTTTGGATGAAGCGCGTGGAGCGAAAAAATATTTTTGGGAAGAGGATATGAATGGAAAGTTTTTGGTAAATCTCACTAACAGCAACAATGTGAACGAATCGGCCGATTATGCTTACGTGCATTTTTACTTACCCATGAATGATCCCTTTATTGATGGAAGTGTTTATGTTATAGGTGGTTTTAATCAGTGGCAATTCAAACTGGAGAATAAAATGACATATAACTTCGACCAAAAGTATTATGAAACGGTTTTGTTTTTAAAGCAAGGGTACTACAATTATTTCTATTCAAAGATGGATAATTATATCAATCAACCGGATGAACTCTTATTGGAAGGTTCTCATTTTCAAACTGAAAATGACTATCTCATTTATGTATATCATCGCGGTTTTGGACAAAAATACGACAGGTTGGTTGGTTATCAGGTAATTAATTCAAAATATCAGAATTAGATCCGGATTTTATCTTTCCAGTTTAGTATTCAGAGGTTTGGTTAATGCTTATTAATGATTATTTATTTGCAATTGAATTGAAAATTATACACTAGTGTTGTGTTAATCTAGTAATGTCGGAAGTTCAGAAATTTTATTCCCCCCTTCGTCTATCGGCAATTCCCCAAGGGGAAGACTAGCCCGCTCAATCGGAGCTAGTTCTCCCTTGGGGGAGAAACCCGAAGGGAGAGGAGGAACATGTAATATTTATCCGCCAATATAAACATAACACAACACAAGATTGGAATTCATGATACAATTTTTAATCTCACTTCTCAAATCTCAAAATCTGACGGTCTATTTAAGAGGCTAGCCGCCCATCCAATTCCAGTTGATCAGCAATTACAACCATCCCTTCAATGGTCAAAGCTATAATTTGAGTCAATTCCATACCCATCATTTCTGACCCTTTTTCAATAATGGAACGGTCAATTTTTGCAGCAAAACGCTTATCGGTCCACTTACTCTTAACCGATTTGGGTTGCATATCCAAAATACTTTTGGTGGGTCTTATCAATGCTGATGTAGTGACCAATCCAGTGAGTTCATCAATGGTATAAAGTGTTTTTTCAAGCAGCGATTCCGGTTTATATTCGGAACAAATTCCCCATGCATGGCTTAAAACGGCTCTGATATATTCTTCGGGCCATTCCTTTTCGCGCATGATTTTTTCAGTCATTACGCAATGCTGCTCTGGGTACTTTTCGTAATCTAAATCATGGATTAATCCAACAATACCCCACTTTTCAACATCTTCGTTGAAGTGTTTGGCAAAATGCCGCATGGTTGCTTCTACGGCCAATCCATGTTTTATGAGTCCATGTGTTTGGTTGTATTCCAATAGTAATTGGTAGGCTATTTCTCGGGTAGGCATCATGTTCAAATTATATTAGTTGCGTAAAATGGAAAAATGGAAAAGTGGAAAGATGAAAAAAGTAAATTTACTATTCCAAAATTCCAGCTTTCCATCTCGGTTTTATACTATTTTTAGATTTATAAAACTTCCGGATTTATTTAAAAATTTCTTCTAAAATCCCATCTAGTTCTTCGGCATTAACACCTCTTTTAATAATGGTTCCATCGCGGTTTATTAAAACGGCATGTGGGATGGAGTTAACACCATAAAGCTTTCCAACCGGATTTGCCCAACCTTCTAAAGTAGATACATGCGACCATGTCAATCCATCGGCTTCAATAGCAGCGAGCCATTTATCACGGTTGTTATCCATTGAAATGCCTAAAATGGTAAAGCCTTTGCTGCTGTATTTTTTAAACATAGCAACTACGGTTGGGTTGGCTCTACGACAAGGGCCGCACCACGATGCCCAGAAATCAACTAAAACCACTTTTCCTTTGAAGTCGGAAAGATTAATTGGGTTTCCATCTTTATCATTTTGGGTGAAATCAGGAGCAATCATTCCGGGTTGTACTGTTTTTAGAACATCAATTCGTTTATTTAAATCTTTTGTGTAATGGTAGTTAGCCAGTTCTGGACTAAGACTATTAGTTAGGGAATCTAATTCCTGTAATTCCAAATAATAAATTATTTCGCGCTGAATGATAAATGGAGCCAATACTGATGTTGGATTGTTTTTTACATATTGTTTGCTTATCTCTATTCCGGCAAAATCCAAAGAATCAAGTTTAGCAATAAGTTGGGCTTTTAAGACATCATCAGTCGTTTCTTTATAAGTTTTGTAAATTTCTTCCGATTGGTTATCAATACCTTTCTTTAACTCTTGATAGGCTTCATACTGCAATTGTACCGATGAGCCTGATATTTTGGCATTGGCTAAGCTGTCAATAGTTCCTGTGGGGAAATCAACCGCCCCATCAAAAGTGAATTCACCACCGAAAAGGTCCGCTGAATCAACAACGGTTAATTTTCCATCTTGATACAACTTTAAATAGGCTTTTTCCGGGGTATCACCTGAAATGGTTCCGTTTATTGTAAATTCCTCTACTTTAGGTGAATTACAAGCTGTTAGAGCAATTAGAATAATGGGTAAAAGTCTTTTCATATTACAGTTTTGTAAAGGTTTTAATATTTAATAATAGTCTGTTGAAATTTTAAATCTTAAATTTTATGAATCACATCTCATGTCACAAATCTATAAATCGATCAATCTGCTTAATTAATGGATGTCAATTCCGTGAATCATATATAATAAATGGTCGAGCGTAAGAAATATTTCCTGTAAATATTCATTCACCGCGTTGGTACTTCCCGGTAAGGTGTAAACCAAGGTTTGGTCCATGGTTCCTGCAATTCCCCGGCTCAGCAATGCATTTGGATTTTGGGCACCATATTTAAACCGGATCATTTCCATAATTCCGGGAATTTCTTTGTCAAGATGAGCCGCAATGGTTTCAACCGTAATATCCCTGCGACTAATTCCGGTTCCGCCTGTGGTAATCAACACATCGGTATGTGAAATCTTAACTTCCTCAATTATTAATAACAGCTCATCTTCGTTATCAGGAATAATAGTTCTGGTGATCAGTGCTTTTTTATTGTGATTTTCGAAATATTCCTTAACGCGTTCTACAATGGCGGGTCCACTTTTATCTTCATAAATTCCGCGGTGGGCACGATCGCTGAGTGTAACCACCCGGACTGTAAATGTTTTTTGCCGATGGGCGAGCTTTTGACCTAAATAAAAAGTGAGAAAGTTTACTGGCAAGCAAAGAGCAGCTCTTTTATCATGCAGCTCAATTTGTTTTAAAACAGTAAGTTCATTTTCACTGCCTGTAATTGTATCGAAGGCGCTGAAGGGCTCTTTGCCGAAAGAGTCAATTACCAATATGGTGCCTACTGAGGTACCTTGCGTAAACAAATGCAACAAATCTGCTTCAGGTAGCTGATGTTCAAATATAAGCACCTGATTTGAAACTTTGTTGGGCGATGTTGAAGTGTCATCTACCTCCACGTGCTGCTTGTGGCTGGTAATACGGAAAATGGATAGAATTTTCAACTTGTAAATTTTTAGGTTTTACACTAGGACCGTTTTATATATTCTATGTGGTCGTTGGGTTTAATAACCCCACCTTTGATTACTTTACAAAAAATACCTTCTTTTGGCATCACGCAACTTCCTACTATCTGAAAAATCTCGCATCCATCGCCGTGACACTTTTTTCCAATCTGGGTTACTTCCAATTCTGTTTCACCAATTAGGAGTACGTCACCCGGATGAGTTTCGTATAAAACAATTCCCTGAGTGGTTATGTTTTCAGCAAATTCACCATATTCCATGGTGCGCCCCAACTTTTTTTCAAATTTACGGATGCTTTCATCTGCCAACAAACTCACTTGCCGATGCCAATCTCCGGCATGGGCATCGTTTTCAACCCCTAAATGATTCAGATTAATTGTGGTGCGGGGCGTTTTTATGGTCCCTTTTTTTTCTGATATATTTACCGAAATTACCGTGCAGGTACTATTCATTCTGGAATTTTATTTAGTATTTTATATAATTGAACGGAAACCGCACCATTTTGGAAAAACCAACACCGGCCTCGTACATATCTTCATCCTCTTCGTGAAAATACCAGTTTATTATTAATGGATTACCTTGACGGGCTATTTCTTTAAAGGAATCCATAATATCGAGTAACGATTTTGTAGATGAAGTATTGAAATACTTCATCTTAAAATTTAAGATGGTTTCTTTATTGGGCTGTTTCACGTATTCAGCTATCCAAACAAATATGGGTTCATAAAACTTCTTTGTATTTTCAGGGATGGAAGTTCCACGGAACCAATACTGGTTTTGTTGATTATCCAGAATCACTTGTGGCGTATCTTGAGTTTCGTCGATAATTAGAGGTAGCATATTTGTTTGCTTTGGTTAAGGTTACTAATATAGTAATTAAATGCCTTTTGGCATAAAGAAGTACTTATTTTTATTATTTGGTTTTTATTGTTTCGTTTTTTCAAGTAAGCGGATATTCTCTATTTCCATTTCTTTATCCACTGCTTTGCACATATCGTAAATGGTTAGCAAGGCTATGCTCACTGCCGTTAGGACTTCCATTTCAATACCGGTTTGGCCGGTGCATTTGGCATAACTTTCACATTCTATGCCGGTTTCTGTAATGCGGGCTTTTACATCAAGTTTAGTTATAAGCAACGGATGACACAGGGGTATCAATTCCGATGTTTTTTTTCCTGCTTGGATTCCCGCTATTTCTGCAATAGTTAGCACATCGCCTTTTTTTAGCTGGTTTTCGCGGACCAGTTGAATGGTTTCCGGTTTTAGCCGGATATGCCCAATGGCCCTAGCAGTTCGTATTTGATTCGGTTTATCGCCTACATCAACCATATTGGCTTTTCCTTTTTCATTCGTATGGCTTAGGTTTTTCATGATTACTGGTTACTGGTTTCCAACTTCTAACTTTAAATACTCTAAGTACTCTAATATACTCAAAATACTTCCTCTTATCCTCCAATATTATAAAAATCCCCGGTATTATTAATATGTCCGCTCTTTGGTTTTTGGTTTAACGCCAATTCAAACGCTTTTTCAATGCCCAATTCCCGTACATTGAATTCTAAATCACTAAACAAGCAG
>JAIFNJ010000136.1 GCA_020047835.1 Bacteroidota bacterium | reverse complement strand
ATTTTGGGGGTTTTCACATTAGTAGCCTGTGACCCAAACCGATTCTATGAAAAAAACATTGATTTTGCCAACGAATCCTGGTCGAAAGATAGTATTGCTACTTTTGAGGTTGAAATTACAGATACCCTGACGGTATATAACATTTACCTGAATAACCGCATCAATGGGCAATACGAATACAGTAACCTTTATTTGTTTATAACCACACTACTACCTAATGAAAAATTGATGCGTGACACCTTGGAATGCATTCTGGCTGACCCAACCGGTCGTTGGTGGGGAAAAGGATTTGGTTCGGTCTGGTCAAACAAAATACCCTATCGACGAAACATCCGCTTTCCTTTAACCGGCAAATACACATTCTATATTGAGCAAGCCATGCGCGAAGAGGAACTCCGGCATATTCTGAATGCTGGAATTAGAATTGAAAAATCAAAAAAATAGTACCAAACCGTGGGAAAAGGGAAGCTGAAAAAATTTCAGGAAATCACAACGTTTCATCATGTAATTGAGCCAGAAATTTCCAATAGTGCTGGAATTGGGTTGTGGAAAAGGCGAATACACCGTGGGATTAGCCCGCGAATTTCAAAATAAAAATTTTATTGGGGTCGATATTAAAGGAGCCCGCATCTGGAAAGGGGCCAAAGCCAGTTTGGAGGAAAAGCTTGCCAATGTGGCTTTTTTACGCACACGCATTGAGGTTATTGAGGCTTTTTTCGCTCCAAACGAAATCAGCGAAATTTGGATCACTTTTCCCGATCCACAAATGAAATCAGGCCGGGCAAAAAAAAGGCTCACTTCGGCACGATTTCTAACCCGGTATCAACAGTTCTTACTAAATCAGGGTTTGATACATTTAAAAACTGACAGTAAATTCTTTTATGAATATACTCTTGAGGTTGTGAAGTACAATAAACTGGAATTAATTAAAAACACATCAAATCTTTATAACGAACATTGGACGGATTCTATTTTATCTATCCAAACACACTATGAAAAACTACACATCGATGAAGGTGATTCGATAAACTATATTTCCTTTAAGCTCAACAATCAACAACTTTTAAAAGAGCCCACATTCCAAAATGGTGAATGACCTATCATTTTTTGAAACTGTTTATCAAGTTGCCCGGATGATTCCTGAAGGCAGAGTTACCAGCTATGGAGCCATAGCCAAATTTATTGGTTCGCCTCAAGCTGCCCGCATGGTAGGATATGCCATGAATGGGTCGCATACCCAAAAAGAATTTGTTCCTGCTCACCGAGTTGTAAACCGAAATGGGATGCTCACCGGAAAACATCATTTTGGTGGCCCCGAAACCATGCGTGAATTACTTGAAAGCGAGGGTGCAATTGTAGAAGAAAACCAGATAAAAAATTTCAAAGAACTGTTTTGGGACCCCGGCAAAGAATTGATGGAAGGGTATTAGAAGATGGAAGACAGAAGACCGAAGCTGGAAGTCGGGAGTCAGAAACAAGAGACCAGCAAATAGAAACCAGTAACCAACGACCAGAAGTCCGAAAATAGAAAAATTAAGAACCCACTTATTGGACCACATTTTAATGTACTTAAAAAATATTATCCGCTCCAATTCAGGTTTATTTATAAATTTGTTCCGGTATTAAACAGAAAGCTATGACCATAAAAAAATATTTTGCCTTTGTGCCCAACACCATCACCTCTTTCAACGTGTTATCTGGATGTTTATCGGTAGTTTTTGCGTTTGAAGGGTTTTTGGTTGCTGCCGGAATTATGATTTTGATAGCTGCGGTATTTGATTTTTTCGATGGAATGAGCGCACGCCTTCTTGGAGCTTATTCTGAAATGGGAAAACAACTTGACTCCTTGGCCGATGTTATCAGTTTTGGATTAGCCCCGGCAGCCATTGCCCATTTCTATGTCCGTCAGTCAATAATGGGAGACTTACCCTTAAATGATGCAACCCTTATTGATTGGGTTTTGATGTTTTCACCGTTTATAATTACCGTTTTTTCAGCGCTACGACTGGCAAAATTCAACATCGATACCCGCCAAACAGAATCCTTCATTGGGTTGGCAACACCAGCTAATGCAATGGTTTGGGCTTCTATCCCTTTTATTTGGTCAACATATTCCAATACTATATTTGCCCAGTTTATAGTTCAACCGATTTTTATTATACCCCTTTCCATTGCGCTGAGCTTATTGTTGATAGCTGAAATACCCATGTTTTCGCTCAAGTTTAAAAGCCTGAGATTTAAGGACAATAAAATACGGTTTCTTTTTTTAGCAGGCAACTTGTTGCTTATTGTATGGTTACCCATGGCCTCGCTTGCGCTAATAATCATTTGGTATCTGGTTTTATCCGTATCATCTAACTTATTCAGTAATAAAATCCATTGATTGACCTATAAAGCTGAACCCTTTGATATATTATTTGTTTTGCTTTAACTAAAAACTAATAAGGCATGCAATCCTAATTTTATTAATTAAAACACGGTTTTATGGTGCAAAAAATTCTTCTTTTAATCCTCATGGGACTTTTATTTTACCCCATTGAAATTTTTTCAACCGGTTTTTACAAAAAAGGAGGAACTACCATTGACTCCCTTAACTCTCATTATCTTAACTGGTATAATTTAGATGCAAAGGAAAATAAAATTCAAGGAGTTAGTGTGGATAAGGCATATCAGGAATTATTGGTGGGTAAAAGTCCAAAAAAGAAAATTATTGTAGCAGTTATTGATGGTGGAGTTGATGTTACCCACGAAGACTTAGAAGGAAAAATATGGGTAAATGCCGATGAAATTCCAAACAACCAGATTGATGATGACCAAAACGGCTTTATAGATGACATTAACGGGTGGAACTTTTTAGGTAATGCCTCGGGTGAAAATTTAGATATCGAAAACTATGAATTTGTTAGAATTCTTAACAAATATAAACCGCTTTACGATACAATCACGAATGCTCAAAGCCTTACTAAGGAGGATTTGGAAAACTATACCCTATATCAGCGCTGCTTAAAAAGGTATAATGAAGAAATTAAAGATATTACCTACCAATTGAAGGAATTTAATGAGTTTAAAACCAAATTGGACTCCGCCATTGCTTTATTAGATATTTACACTAAAAACACGAAACCCAACTTAGAGGAAATTGAAAAAGTGAAACCTAGGAACAAGCAAGAAGCGGAAGCTAAAAAATTCTTGCGACTGATATTCAAACGAGGCTTTACATATCCCATGCTCGATTATGAATCTGAGGAACTGAATAAGAAACTCAACACTTCATTGAATTTAGAACTTAATGGCAGAAATGTTGTGGGCGATGATTGCTATAATAAAAATCAAAAAAACTATGGCAACAATGATGTAGCAGGTCCAAGTGCCGAACATGGTAGCTTTGTTGCTGGAATTATTGCTGCTAATCGTAATAATAATAAAGGCATTAATGGAATAGCTGATAATGTGGAAATAATGGTTTTAAGGGCAGTGCCTGACGGTGATGAATACGATAAAGATGTTGCCCTTTCAATACGTTATGCGGTAGATAACGGTGCAAACATTATAAACATGAGCTTTGGCAAAGAATTTTCTCCTTTAAAAAACATGGTTGATGAAGCTATTTTATATGCTGAGTCACACGGAGTACTTTTGGTTCATGCGGCTGGAAATGAAGCTGCGAATTGCGATACCATGGAAAGCTATCCAACTAAAAGGCTGAATGATAATTCTAATATAAACAATTGGATTAATGTAGGAGCCAATGCCAAAATAGGCAATAAAACGTTGCCTGGTGTTTTTTCAAATTACGGGCAACAAACCGTTGATGTTTTTGCTCCTGGTGTTTATATCATATCGCTGTTTCCCGGAAGCAAATACGATTTGGAAAGCGGAACTAGTTTCTCCAGTCCGGTTACATCTGGGGTTGCCGCATTGGTTTGGTCGTATTACCCAGAGCTTACAGCATTGGAGTTGAAGGAAATATTGCTTGCTTCGGCCAGCCGATATTCTAAAAAAGTTTACCTTCCCAATATTACCAGTTATAAAAAGACTAAAGTTAAGTTTACTACCTTATCGGTAACTGGAGGCATTATAAATGCTTACGAGGCGCTTAAGTTGGCAGAAAACAAGACGAATTAAAAATCGAAAAAGCCCGGTATAAAACCAGGCTTTTTTTTGAGGTGGTGCCACTCGGAATCGAACCAAGGACACATGGATTTTCAGTCCATTGCTCTACCGACTGAGCTATGGCACCCCGGTTGCTAAAGAGCGATGCAAAAGTAGTTAAAAAAGTTTTTTATCCAAATGTTTTGGTAAAAAATTGAGCCTTTTTTTGGAGAGAATCAATTACTCCGGACGGTTAGGGTCAATCGGCTGTTTTTATTTCAAATAATTGTACAAAAAACCCTGAATAATCTGCAAATTCAGGGTTGTGTATTATATATCATTTGATATTTTTCATTGTCAATCGAGTTTAAGTACCGCTAAAAACGCTTTTTGAGGAACCTCTACATTTCCAATCTGACGCATTCTTTTTTTACCCTTTTTCTGTTTATCAAGCAGCTTACGTTTCCGGGTTATATCACCACCATAACATTTGGCGGTTACATCCTTACGCACGGCTTTAATGGTTTCGCGTGAGATGATTTTTGCCCCAATGGCAGCCTGAATAGCTATGTCGAACTGTTGGCGGGGAATAAGTTCTTTCAGTTTTTCGCATATTTTTCGACCAAATTCGTAGGCATTGTCCACGTGTATCAAGGCCGAAAGCGCATCCACACTTTCCCCGTTTAACAAAATATCCAATTTAACCAGTTTAGCCCGCTTATAATCGGTACGATAATAGTCAAACGAGGCATATCCTTTTGAAATACTTTTCAGCTTGTCATAAAAATCGATAACTATCTCCGAAAGAGGCATCTCAAACGTAACTTCCACCCGGTTGCTTGAGGTGTAAATCTGACTTTGCAACTCACCCCGCTTATCGAGGCAAAGTTTCATTATGGCTCCAATATAATCGGCTTTTGAAATTATCTGCGCTTTGATATAAGGTTCTTCAATATAATCAATGTAGTTTTCCTTTGGCAACCCTGAAGGGTTATGCACTTCAATTTTTTCTCCTTTTTTGGTATAGCATGTGAATGAAACGTTGGGAACGGTGGTAATTACGTCCATATCAAATTCCCTATCGAGGCGTTCCTGAACAATTTCCATGTGGAGTAGGCCAAGAAATCCGCAACGGAACCCAAAACCTAAGGCCATGGATGATTCTGGTTCAAAAGTGAGTGAGGCATCGTTAAGCTGGAGTTTTTCCAGTGAAGCACGCAAGTCTTCATAATCATCGGCATCAACCGGGTACATTCCGGCAAAAACCATGGGTTTCACATCTTCAAACCCGTCGATGCTTTTGGCACAAGGCCTTTTTTGGTGGGTAATGGTATCGCCCACTTTAACTTCTTTCGACGTTTTTACCCCTGAAATAATATAACCCACATCGCCGGTTCCCAACATTGGACGTGGTTCCTGCTTCAACCGCAATACACCTACCTCATCGGCAGTATATTCCTTACCGGTATTAACAAACTTTACCAAATCGCCTTTGCGAATGGTTCCGTTTACAATTTTGAAATAGGCAATAATTCCGCGGAACGAATTAAAAACGGAATCAAAAATCAAGGCCTGTAACGGGGCTTCTGGATCACCTTTAGGTGCAGGAATGCGGGTAATTACCGCTTCGAGTATTTCATTTACCCCTAAACCTGTTTTTCCACTGGCTTCAATTATATCCGATCGTTTGCAACCCACCAATTCCACAATTTGGTCCTTTACTTCGTCGGGCATGGCCATAGGAAGATCCATTTTATTCAATACCGGAATAATTTCCAGGTTATGGTCGATGGCAAGATATAGGTTTGAAATGGTTTGGGCTTGTATTCCCTGAGTGGCGTCTATAATCAACAGTGCTCCTTCGCAAGCAGCAATGGAGCGCGAAACTTCGTACGAAAAATCAACGTGCCCCGGAGTATCAATCAGGTTCAACACGTATTTTTTGTTGTTCCATTCATAATCCATTTGAATGGCATGGCTTTTTATGGTAATGCCCCGCTCCCGCTCCAAGTCCATATCGTCGAGCACCTGCGCTTGTGCATCACGTTCGCTAACGGTATTGGTTATTTGTAAAAGGCGGTCGGCTAAAGTGCTCTTCCCATGATCAATGTGGGCAATGATACAAAAATTACGAATATTCTCCATCTATCAATCAATCAATTATTTTGGCTGCAAAGATAATCAAAGATATGAGTATTTGATGCGGTTAAAACCATCAAATAAGAATTATTTGAAACCATATAAGGAAGCAAAATCAACAAAAACAGCAATTCCAGTTCGTAATATTATACGGTTCTAAAATTGCCTAGTAACTTGATATATTTTAGTTTGGGTAATGCGCTATCGGGTCAGATAGAAGAAAGGGCTACAGCATTAACCTAATAATCGTAAAATTACGATAAATATTTAAAATTCCTAACTCCTCTGCTTAAAGTATTAATGGTATTAAAAAATCCGGTTTTTCGTGTGGCTATTTCTTATGCGATCCGTCGCAAAATGGCTTGTTGGCCGATTTTCCACAACGGCAAAGATACGCTTTATCCATGGTTGAAAGAATGACTCCATCGACCCCTTTAATGGAAAAATTACCCTCAATCATCAAAGGGCCGTCTTTAAAAGCAGTTGCTTTGGTTTTATGTTGCGTGTTGCTCATGAGTTACTATTTTAATAATTATCGGGGAAAAAACCTTGTTTATTATGAGTTCCATCGCAAAATGGCTGCGTACGGCTCATTCCGCAACGGCAGAAAGAGGTGATGCTTTTAATTTCTTGTTCTGATCCATCGGGTTTTATAACAGTGAATTTTCCTTCGGCTAAAATAGGACCATTGCGCATCACACTAAACGTAACCTTTTCAGCAGTTACGGGTTTGCTGGATGTCTCATTTGAGGTAACGCCATTGGTAACATTCCGCTCAAAGGTGAGGGCATCGGTAGGACATCGTTCTACAATATCAATTATTTGTTCCGTGGTTCCTTGCCCTAAATCAATCCATGGCCTGCGCGATGGATCAAAAACCTTCCGTAATTCCCGGAAGCAGGTGCCGGCATGAATGCATTCCTTGGGTTTCCAATGCACGGTAATTTCTTCGTTTGAATAGCTGCGATCGTTTTTATCCATTTTATTTTAGTTTATTTCCTGAAAAAAGAGGATTTAATCCTCTTTCTATTCTGCAAAAGAACAACACTGGAAATGAATAGTTCTTCCTTTGTGAACAATTATTTTTGTTGTTTTTTAAAAAGCCGCGGTGAGTAAATTAATATCCTGAAAAGGGAGACCAAATCTTCTGGCAATGCTTTCTTTGGTAAGTACCCCATTATACAGGTAAATTCCGGTACGGACTCCAGCATGCTGTTTAATTAATGGGTTTACACCTCCGGCCGAACCAATTTCAAGCAAAATTTGTCCCAATATATTGCTGAGCGCATAACTGGCAGTGCGCGCCACCCTAGAAGGAATGTTGGGTACGCAATAATGAACTACCCCATGTTTCCGATATATTGGGTTCTGAAAACTTGTTAATTCCGAAGTTTCAAAACAAGCTCCGTGATCAATGCGCAAATCAACTATTACGGAATAGGGTTTCATTTGCCTTACCGCATCTTCACTAACTAAAAAAGGCTGATCTTCTATTTCACTGGGGATAGCACCAATTACCACATCGGCTGTGCGCAGGGCTTTAGCTACCACCCGGGGTTGCATGATGGATGTAAAAATACGCGTTCCCAATCGCTGTTGCAAATCGCGCAATTTATGCACGGAACAATCAAAAACTTTTACGCTCGCACCAAGTCCTAGTGCTGTTCGGGCTGCAAATTCACCGGCAGTGCCTGCGCCTAATATAACCACATCGGTTGGGCTTATTCCACTAATTCCACCCAACATTTCACCTTTTCCCTGATTGGCATTGCTCATGTATTCTGCGGCAATGAGGATTGAAGTAGTGCCTGAAATTTCCATCATACTTTGTACCACAGGAAAAACACCGGTGGCAGCATCCATAAGGTATTCATAACCCAAAGCGGTTACTTTTTTCTGTAACAGATTCTGAACATATTCGCGGCTCTGGGTACCAATTTGAAAGGAACTAATCACTAACTGATTTCCTCGTAAAAGTTCCACCTCTTCATCACTAAATGGGGCTACCTTTATGATGATGTCGCTGGAATAGATAATTCGCTTATCTTCAACTAAAGTTCCTCCGGCTTCGGAATACATTAAGTCATCAAAGTGGGCTTGAATTCCGGCTCCTTTTTCAACAAATACCTCATGGCCATTGGCAACTAAAAGTTCTACAGCATGCGGGGCAAGGGCTACTCGATTTTCATCGTTGGCCGATTCTTTGGCCACTGCAATTCGAAGATTCTTTTTCTTTTTAGCAATTTCCAACATCTCTTCGCGGGGCATCAAGCTCTCTTTTCCCAACGAAAACCCCGAATTTTCAGAACTACCCATCATAATTGAAACGAATTAGCGGTTATTTTGAACCACGAATTTAGTCCAAAAAGCACACTAAATCAAACGTTGTGAAGTAAAAATGGCGGGAATCCTTTTTTTAAAACCAAAAGAATACACTCTTTTGAGAAATTGAACTATTTGTATGTAAGTATGGATAGCTGATTTGTGTCAAAAATTTCATTGGCCACTTCAAGTAATTCTTTTGAAGTAAGCGCTTGAATTTTCTCATATACTTGTTCCAGCGAATCAACCTTATTAAAAAGCAAATAACTACGTCCAATATTCAACATAAGGTTCGAAAGGTTTTCCGAGCTAATGGCCATTTGCCCGATCATTTGTTTTTTAGCCCTATCCAGCTGCAATATTCCAAGCGGTTGCATTTGAAGTTTTTTTAATTCAGAGTGAATAATGGTTAAACATTTTTCCACTTTTTCGGGCTCTGTACCAAAATAAATTCCTGCAATTCCGGTATCACTATATGGTCCATAAAATGATTCAATGTTGTAGGTATAGCCATGGCGTTCGCGTAAAGCTAAATTAAGCCGTGAATTCATTCCGGGTCCGCCTAAAATATTGTTGAGCAATTCAAGCGGAAGCCTTTTGGGGCTGTTAATATCATACGCTCGGTTTCCGATAATGCAATGTGCCTGGTGTGTTGCTTTATGCACCAATTTGTTTTCGCGTTGATAACCGTTTAAGGCCAATCGGGGTTCTTGCCGAAAATTTGGAGGAACCGGGGCATAATACTTTTCAATCCATCGCACTAAATGAGAAAACTTAATGTCACCAACCGAACAGATTACCATTTGATTGGTGTGATAGTTTTGTTGAATGAATTCCTGAATATGTTTTCGGTTAAACTTTTTAAGCAATTTGGGCTCACCTAAAATGTTTCGGCCTATGGGATGTCCCGCAAAAATCAGTTCTTCAAAATCGTCGAATATTAATTCACCGGGACTGTCTTTGTAAGAATTTATCTCATCAAGAATCACCTGCTTTTCTTTTTCCAGTTCTTTGTCGGGGAATGAAGAATTGAACACAATATCGGCAAAGAGCTCCAAAGTCCGCTCGGTATATTCTTTTAAAAATGATGCATAAATACACGTTTCTTCTTTGGTGGTATAGGCATCAATTTCGCCCCCCACATCTTCCAACCGGCTAATTACATGATATGCTTTGCGCTTGTTGGTCCCTTTAAAAATTACATGCTCAATAAAATGGGCAATACCTAACTGATGGATGTTTTCATCACGCGATCCGGTGTTAATGATAATGCCTAAATGGGCCACATTACCGGTTGAATGACTGTGGATTAATCGTATTCCATTCGTTAACTTATGATATTCGTATCCCTCCATAGTCAAAAATCAAAAATCAGGGGAGCAAAAGTATAAAAACCCCGTTGAAATCTATTATAAATAGTTAGTTTTTAGTTGTTAGCAACTATTTATCCTTCCAAAGCGAATAAGGATGTTGGGAGAGATAGGAATTGTAATAGCGGGCGTCGTTGGTTACCTCCTGTCCCAACCATTCAGGACTTGGAATTTCATCAGCAGGATCAGACAGCTCAACCTCTGCAATAGTTAATCCTTGATTAACCCCAGTAAATTCATCTACTTCAAAAATAAATTCGTCTATTTCAACAATGTATCGGGTTTTCTCAATGGGGTGCTC
>JAIFNJ010000067.1 GCA_020047835.1 Bacteroidota bacterium | reverse complement strand
CTATATTCTATGAATTTATCAAAACCAATTAGAGAAAATAAATAAAATTTACTAATTTCACCCACCACAATTATACACACTCGGATGGAAAGCATTTATTCAGAACTATTGCGCATCGAACAAAACGGAATACCGGCAGCACTTTGCACCATAATTGAATCAAGCGGTTCCACTCCCCGGAAAGAAGGTACTAAAATGATTGTATATCCCGACCGTTCAATTTTTGGAACCATTGGCGGTGGTGCTTTAGAGATGCTGGTAATTGAAGATGCTATTGAAAATATACAAACTAACCAATCAACGATAAAATCATACCATCTAAAACAAGACCTTGAAATGACTTGTGGTGGAATGGCTCGGGTTTTTATTGAACCCATAGTTATAAAAAGCAGACTTTTTATTTTTGGTGCAGGTCACATTGGTTCTTTTTTGGCAAAACTGGCCCAAATGCTTAATTTCTCAGTTACCCTTATTGATGAACGGGAAGGTATATTTAAGCCGAATATTCCCAGTGATGTTGCACAAATAAATGAACCTTATGCAGATGCTATCCAAAATATATCTTTTACAACAAAAGATTTTGTTTGCGTAGTGACTCACAACCATGAAAACGACAAACAGATAATTGCAAAACTTGCTAAGAAAGAGCTGGCATACATTGGAATGATTGGCAGCAAAAATAAAGTTTCTGCTATATCAAAACAGTTTCTTGAAGAAGGAGTATTAAGTCAAGATGAAATTAATCAGATTGATTGGCCCATGGGAATTCCTATCAATTGTCAAACACCCGAAGAAATAGCCGTTTCAATCCTGGCAAAGCTAGTGGATGTAAGGTCTCCAAAAAAGCATAATAAATGAGCATCACCCGAAATTATATTGAATTTTTATTTGGCACTAAGCTGGAACGGATTACCTGGGATAGCCAGCAAACCCTTGTTCCCACTACCACCGTTTTACAATATCTAAGGGGACTTTCCAATTTCAAAGGTACTAAAGAAGGTTGCGCTGAGGGAGATTGCGGCGCTTGTACGGTAGTTCTTGCAGTTATTGGAAAGAACGGTAAATTGGAATACAAAGCAGTAAATTCCTGCTTGGTTTTTTTACCCCAGATTCATGGAATGCAATTACTTACCATTGAACATTTATCGGATAAAAATTCAGTGTTGCACCCTGTTCAAAAGGCAATGGTTGAAATGGATGCCAGCCAATGCGGATTCTGCACTCCAGGTTTTGTGATGTCGCTGTTTGCATTATATAAAAGCTGTTCGCAGCCCACCGATGAAACCATCCTAGATACCTTTGCCGGGAATTTATGCCGCTGCACCGGCTATCAATCCATAATTAAAGCTGCCCGCCATGCATTGGATGAAATTACTCCCGATTCGTTTAAACTTAATGAAAAAGCAACCATTCAACTGTTGCAAACCATCGAAAAAGGGAATGCCTGTTTTGCTACTGCAAACCAAGCCTATTATGTTCCTGAAACCTTAGCCTCAGCGCTTTCTGTGAAAAATACATTTCCAAAAATACAACTAATATCAGGTGCCACTGATATTGCATTAAAAGTCACGAAAAAAAAAGAAACTTTGCCAGCAATACTTGACTTATCGGGCATTGAAGCATTGAAAACTGTGCATGAAACACATCAAGGATACGACATAGGAAGTGGAGTTAGTTTGCAAACTATAAAAATAGAACTAAGCACGGAGTATCCGGCTTTGGGAAAAGTTCTTTCTGTATTTGGTTCAAAGCAAATAAGGCAAGTTGCTACTCTTGGAGGCAATGTAGGTTCAGCCTCCCCAATTGGTGATTTAATTCCTCTTTTAATGGCCTATCGGGCAGTAGTTATTGTAAAGAGTTTGGCTCAAGAACGTTCCATTCCTATTTTTGAATTTATAAAAGGATACCACCAAATTGATCTTTCGGAAGATGAACTTATTGTCTCCATTCATATTCCAAAACCAAATCCTAACCGGATAATTGATAGTGAAAAGATTTCGAAACGAACCGATTTAGACATTTCCACGGTATCGGCTGCAATGGAAATAGAGCTTACATCCGACAAGATAATTACATCCATCCACCTCTATTTTGGTGGTATGGCGGCCGTTGCAGCAAGAGCCATAAAAACCTGTGAGTTTTTAACGGGTAAAAAATGGGAGGCTGCAACTTTGGAAGCTGCCGGATCGTATCTTGAAAAAGATTTTGCCCCCATTTCTGATGCTAGGGCCAAAGCAGAAGGAAGAATGGCGTTAGCCAAGAACTTATTAATCAAGTTTTGGCAAAACAACTCTGAATAAAAAAATATGTCAGCAAAAGTATTTCACGAAAGCAGCGAATTGCATGTCACTGGAAAAGCTATTTATGTTGATGACATAAATTCGCCAAGCAATACTTTATTTGGATATGTAGTAACCAGTAAAATTGCTCATGGAAAATTGTGCTCGTTTGACCTTTCAAACGCCCAAAAGGTTGCTGGTGTTGCTGCCATTCTTTCGTGGAAAGACATTCCAGGCCATAATCAAATGGGTGCCATAGCTGATGATGAAACTGTTTTGGTGCAAAACGAAATACTGTTTATCGGACAGGCATTGTTCCTTATTGCTGCAACCACCGAGCAAGCAGCATTGCAAGCCGCCTCATTAATAAAAACTGAAGTGGAAACCTTGGAGCCGGTAATTACCCTTTCCGATTCCATACAAAAGGGCTGGAAACTCAATGAGACAGTGGTGATGCAGCGCGGTAATGCGCTAAACGCTTTTAAGACATGCGCTCATGTAATTGAAGCATCGGCAGAAAGTGGAGCGCAAGAACATTGGTATCTCGAAACACAAGCAGCACTTGCTATTCCGGGAGAAAATAGGGAAATAAAAGTATTCAGTTCAACGCAACATCCTTCGGAAACACAGTCTAAAATTGCCGAAGTCCTGAGCATTGGAAAAAATCAGGTTACCGTTGAAACCCGGCGATTGGGCGGAGCTTTTGGAGGAAAAGAAACACAAGCCAATATGGTTGCCGCTTGGGCTGCATTATTAGCCAATTCAACCCAAAAGCCAGTAAAAATAAGGCTTTTCCGCGACGATGACCAACGCATGACCGGCAAACGCCATCCATTTTTAACCCACTATAAAGTAGGTTTTAATGCCGAAGGTAAAATCCTGGCTTACCAAGTTTCATTTAATGCTAATGCCGGATACTCATCGGACTTAAGCATGGCCATATTGGCAAGAGCCCGCACCCATGCCGAAAATGCCTATTACATCCCTGATATTTTAATTGAATCCACCGCTTGGCGCACGAACTTGCCGTCAAATACTGCCTTCCGCGGTTTTGGGGCTCCACAGGGAATTTATGCCATTGAAGATGCCATAGAACGTATCGCTGTTTTCCTTAAAAAAGATGCCGCCGAAATCAGGCATTTGAATTTTTATACTAAAACTCAAAACACCACTCCTTACGGCGAACTAGTTGAAAACAATCACCTGGAAACCATTTGGGAAAAGTTAGTTAAAAGCTCCAATTATTATAACCGCAAAGAAGCCGTTGATTCCTTCAACAAGGTACATACTTACGAGAAAAGAGGTATCGCGTTTACCCCAGTGAAATTTGGAATTTCGTTCAATACCCCGCATTTAAATCAAGCCGGTGCGTTAGTAAATATTTATACTGATGGCACTGTTTTGGTAAATCAGGGCGGCATTGAAATGGGACAAGGTTTGTACACCAAAATTCAGCAAATTGTGGCTTTTGAATTGGGATTACCGATTGAGAAAGTATTAGTTAATGCGACCATCACTTCAACCATTCCAAATACTTCAGCAACGGCTGCCTCTTCGGGAACCGACCTGAACGGGATGGCCGCCAAAAATGCCACCGACCAAATTAAGGAACGCATTGCGGCATTCCTTAATAAACACTGGAAAATATCTGACACAAAGAACTCCATCCAAATATCAGAACTGGTTTTTAGCAATGAAAAGATTACCCATTCAAAAAAAACAGAATTAACAATTTCATTTACCGAGGTCATTAATCTGTTATATACCAACCGGATTAGTTTAAGTGCCCAAGGATATTATAGCACCCCCAATTTATATTTTAACAAAGAAACCCAGCAAGGTCGTCCGTTCCATTATTACGTTTTTGGAATGGCGGTTTCGGAGGTGGAACTTGATTTACTTACCGGAAGGCATAAAATCTTACGCACGGATATTTTGCATGATTCAGGCAATTCAATCAACCCAAACATTGATATTGGGCAAATTGAAGGGGCTTTTATGCAAGGGGTTGGCTGGTGTACCACCGAAGAAATTAAGTGGGACGTCAAAGGAAATATGTTGAACCACTCTCCTGACACTTATAAAATACCGGGAATCAGGGATATTCCTCAACAATTCAACGTGAATTTATTGGAAAATGCCCCCAATCCAAATACCATTCATCAAAGTAAAGCCACCGGAGAACCACCGTTTATCCATGCCCTTTCGGTATTGTTTGCATTGAAGTATGCCATTGCTTCCATCAAAAACCACTCAATTTATCCCGATTTGGATATTCCAGCCACCAACGAAAAGATGGTACTATGCATCCAAAAGCTGAAAGACTAAGTTAAGCCTTGTCCTATAATGATTAAGTTTAAAAAACAACCACTGGTTTAAAATATACCAAGCCTATCGATTTTATTACATCGATTCCAAGTAATGGATGATGAGATCCACACTTCTATCGAGGCCTATTTTACCAGTATTAATGCAAAGGTCATACTGTCTGGCATCTGCCCATTTTTTTCCAGTGTATTCTTCAATAAATTGAGACCTTTCTTTATCAATACGGGCAATCATTTCAATCGCCACTTTTTCGGAAACTTGATGCAACTCTTGAATCCGTTTGCTCCGGAAAGCGGTATCAGCCAATAAAAAAACACTCACACGGTTGGTATGATCCCTAAGAATGTGAAATCCTGCCCGACCGATAATAACGGCAGATTGCTCGCTGGCAATGTGTTTTATTATATCGGACTCGGTGTGAAATAGCTCATAGGATGATGGCTTAATCAATATAGGATTTAAATAGGTATCCGTTGCATACGTATTAAATTGGAAGAATGATTCCCAAAAGGTCTGCAATTTTTCATCTCGTTCCTCTAAATCCTTATCTAACACTGCCAATTTTTGGGCAGCTTTTTTAAGGATTTCACGGTCGGCATAGTAAATATTCAGCTTTTTTGCCAGTTGTTGTCCGATGTAGGCTCCTCCGCTTCCAATCTGGCGGCTGATGGTTATTACGTAAGGTTTTGAACGATCCATAATTACCTCCTGCTTTAAGTAAATGTCAAGAACTCTATAAGAATCCTAAATTTACGAAATTTCGATGAAAAAGGCTAGTAATCAAGGAAGTTTTAAAATATTATAAGGTTTGTCTGGTTATTGACCTGGTTAAAGTAATTCAACCGAAAAAAAAATCGCACCATAGGATTTCAGTCTTTTAATACGCTCCTGGCTCAATGAATGTAACTATCGTTTCAAGTACTTAAAGAAAAATAGTACTTTTGAATAAAAAAAATGCGTCTAATTCAGTTACTTATATTGGTACTTATATTTATGGGCTCCACAATGGCGCACCCACTCCATCTGAGCATTACTAATATTGACTTTATAAATGATACGGCCAAAATCTCTGTTCGGATTTTTGATACGGATTTATTCCTGCATTTAGTTCAATGCCATCCTGAAGCCACAACTTCAGGCAATGTTGATTCCACTGAATTAACGCATCAATATATTATTAACTATCTTAAAAATTCGTTGCAGCTTGGTGTTGAAAACATATCCATTATCATGAATTATGTAAATATAATTGCCGAAGATGGGTCTGTTTGGTATAATTATAGTGCAATAATTCCGGCTAATATTGAAAAATGTACTATTGAAAACCGTATATTGACCGAGTGTTACGGCGACCAAAAAAACTTGACTATTATAAAAAAAGGAAAATTTGAACGTGGCCTTGAATTTGATAGCAACATTACCCGAATGGAGGTAATCCTGAATTAAAAGAAAAACTAATTATGCTAAAACGGGTATTCTATTTATTGATTTTATTAAGTAATGCTTTTCAAGTTATTGCAACACATAACCGCGCAGGCGAAATTACCTACCGGCAACTATCAAGTTATACTTTTGAATTCACCATTACAACATTTACCAATACAAAGCCCACCTCCGATGGTACTTATCCGGCCGATCGACCTTCACTAATCATTCAATGGGGCGATAATACGTATAGTGAAATTGCCCGTTCAGGTATTGAAAACCTGCCTGATTTCTATAGAAAAAATACGTATCTAGGTCAACACACCTATGCCGGTCCTTCTACATTCGAAATTTTAGTGGAAGACCCCAATCGAAACGAAGGGGTACAGAACATACCCAACTCAATTATGACCGTTTTTTCAATAAAAACAATTTTACAAATAAATCCAACCTTAGGATTTAACAATACTCCCATTTTACTAAACCCTCCGGTTGATAAAGCTGCCGTTGGCCAAATATTCATTCACAACCCCGCTGCGTATGACCCTGATGGAGATAGTCTATCGTACGAATTAACAATTTGCACAGGTGAAAACGGACAGCCCATTTCCAATTATTCATTTCCGCCTTCAAGCAACCGTCCCATATTTATTGAACCGGCAGAAGGAAACTTAATATGGGACGCACCAACCTTACCGGGAAGTTATAATGTGGCCTTTTTTATTTATGAATGGCGCAAAGGAATTAAAATTGGACGAATTACCCGCGACATGCAAATTGAAGTTTTTGAAACAAATAACACGCCCCCAACCATTGATAATATTTCCCCTATTTGTGTTACTGCCGGCGATACGGTTCGAATAGTGATAACTGCCCGCGATAGTACTAACGAAATTATTACCTTATCGGCAACCGGTGGTAGTTTTAATGTTGATTCCGCATCAACGCTCACATCAATTCCAAACAAGGGAGTAGTTACCGGACTTTTTAAATGGGAAACCGAATGCTTGCATGTGCGAAAACAACCCTACGAAGTTGTTTTTAAAGCCACCGACAATAACAGTGAAGTGAATCTGGTGGACCAACAAGATGCTGATATAAAAGTAATTGGTCCGGCTCCAAAAAACTTATCGTTGCAGCCAACCAACAATTCAATAACGCTGACCTGGGATTCTTATGGATGCGATAACCATGTTGGTTTTTTTATTTACCGAAGCATGCAACCCTATGGTTTTATTCCCGATTCCTGCGAAATTGGAGTTCCATTTTACACAGGGTTTGTTAAAATTGCTACCATTAATTCTCCCAATGAATCGAGCTATATCGACAATAACAATGAAAGTGGGTTGTTGCAAGGATATCAGTATTGCTATATTATTACTGCCGTTTTCCCCGAAGAGTTTGAAAGCAAAGCCTCAGAAGAAGTTTGTACCGACTTGGTTCGGGGAACGCCTATAATTACTAACGTAAGCGTGAACCAGCACGGGGTTACTAATGGTGAAATGTATGTGGCTTGGTCGAAACCCATTGAGCTGGACACTATTAAGTATCCGGGTCCCTATCAATACATTGTTAAACGTGCCGATGGTATTTGGGGAACCAATTATCAGAATATTGATACATTATATGGATTAAACGATACCCTCTTTTATGATGCTCAAATAAATACAACTGAAAAAACCTACAATTATAAAATTGAACTTCACAATCCTCAGGGCTTGACTGAGCTGCCCATGATTGCCAGTTCCCTATTTCCGAAAATAGATGGATCAGATAAAAAATTGAAACTGAACTTTATTAAAAACACACCTTGGCAAAATTATCAATATGTAATTTACAAGCTAAACCAGAACCTAAATACCTATGACAGTATTGGAGTTACGACCACGGAATTTTTTGAAGACACTCCTTTAGAAAACAATAAAGAGTATTGTTATAAAGTTACCAGCTATGGCCAATATTCGTTGGATGGAATTTTAAAACCTTTAATAAACCAATCGCACAAAAACTGTGGAATGCCCATTGATACCATTCCGCCTCAACCACTCTCGCTTGAAGTTGAAAGCGATTGTAAAACATTTTACAACACGCTGTATTGGAAAGTAACGGATGACATTAGTAAAATTTCAAAATATAAAATTTATAGTGCAAAAGATCCTGCATCAGGCTATTCGTTACTCGATTCAGTAATGAACCACGACACACTCACTTATCGTCATTATTCAGGAGAAACTCCTTCTGGCTGTTATAAGGTTACGGCTGTGGATTCCAATTTAAACGAAAGTGAGTTTTCAAACTTCGTGTGTGTTGACATTTGTTCCTTTTATGAACTTCCCAATGTGTTTACACCCAATGGCGATGGCATGAATGATACCTTTATTCCATTGCCGCCAGCCGATGTTATTGATAATTCCATTGACCATATTGAATTGACGATATATAGCCGTTGGGGAAATTTGGTTTTTGAAACAACCAATCCACACATAAATTGGGATGCTAAAAGTTCGCAAACTGATAACAAAGTAACTTCAGGAGTATATTATTATGTTTGCGAAGTGTATGAAAAAAGAATTTCAGGAATAGAACACCGCACACTAACAGGCTTTGTACATGTTTTATACGGCCACGATTCACCAGAATAAGAATTATTATCACTATGTCACTAGCTCAAAAAATACAGCACGTACGGAAATTTAAATTGATGGCTGGATTTGCCTTAATACTATTTATTTTACCTAATAGTTTATTAAGTCAAGGAGTTAACCATCTTTTAGTAATCCGGACCCTAAATACAAAAGGACTTGCCGCAGAAACCTTGACTTATTTTGATAAAAACATTGACCATACAACCAATGAATTGCTTTTTGAAAAGGGCAATGCCTATTTTTTAGTTGCCGACTACAAAAGTGCAGCCAATTGCTACTATCAGGTCAATCAAAGCAACAACCAATTAGCTACCTATGAATTGGCCCGATGCTATGCTCAATTGGATAAACCGGAATTGGCCTGTTCCTATTTGACCAACCATTTAAAAATGAAAAACCGCAACATGCAGAGTTATATCAAATCAGATGTGGCTTTTTCAACCATCAGCAAATCAAAGGAATGGATTAATTTATGGAATACCGATTGGTACTCAAAATACGATTTGATGTATGAAGATGCCTGGTACGAATTCAAATTAGGCAATAATCAGGAAGCACTTGCTATTCTGAATAAACTAACCGATATCCGGAAATCAATGGTTCAGGCAAATTATTTGAAAGCTTTGGTTTACGAAAAACTGAACGAACCCGAAAATGCACTGATTAGTATCAATCTGGCATTAGCCAAAGACCCAGAAGTTGCTGATTACCATTATATAAAAAGCCGCTTGGAATTGACACTCGATAAGCCAAAAAAAGCATTAAAGAGTATTGACGATGCCTTACATCTAGACTCAACGCAAATAGTCTATTATTATTTACAGGCAAAAGCAAATTTAAACGCGGGTAAACAACAACAAGCAATCGCCAATGTTGAATTACTAATCACAAATATTCCCGACGCACCCACTTGGTTTCTTTCGGGAACTATTTATGCTGAATCGGGTGAATGGCAATCTGCCATAAAGGCTTTTAATAAATGCATTGCCATGGAACCTTACAATCCAACCTATTTTATTGCCCGCGGGGATGCCTACCTAAAAA
>JAIFNJ010000121.1 GCA_020047835.1 Bacteroidota bacterium | reverse complement strand
TTATTACCCTCTTTAAATTGGTTCACTTCGGCTTTAACGCCATTCATATGAGGCAAGCCAAAATGGCCCAATGTTAGCTCGTATTCAAAGGCCATGCGGGTCCGGTCAACCCGTATTACGCCACCCGGAATGATAATTTCAGCTAGGTCGATAATATACCCAACTCCATTATTGGGTGGTTTCCGCATAATGGCTTGACGATAAATTACATCTTTCCGCACCCCATTATAGAGCATGCTTTGCGAGGTGGTATATTCGGTGTTTTTTTCGGTACTGTTTTGCAAGGTATGTCCGGTAAGATAAAAATTGATATCATCACCGCGTACATCCCTTGGGTCGAGGCTTCGGAAACTATATTCCATCGATGTTCCGCCTTGCGGGTTATGGTCTTCCCAAGGGAAATGGGTATTGTACGTAAGTTTCGAATAGTTGGGGTCGTTGTAGTAAACCTTTCCCGGAATTATTTCCGAAGTACCGGTTTTACCATGGTTGGCCAGCACAATTCCCGGATTGTTGAGCACCTCTACTTTAGATTCAGTTCCCAATTGTTCCCAAAATCCTTCATTTTCTTTAGCGGTCCAAAAAGGAGAATCGTCGGGCAAAGCCAAGGCAATAAATGGTATAAACATAATGAAGGGACTTCCGGCACAACTGTAATTTTGCAAAATGTATTCGGTATGCCGGTAATATCCCAGGCTGGGTATGTCGTTTTCAAAAAATCCTTCGCGGCTCACAAACTGGAGCAACGAGCCGGAGCAAAGCCTTCGGGCCATTCCGGCATCTAAGGGTGAACCTTCTTTCAACATAAATGAAACCGGGAAACCTCCCGAAATCCAGGTGCGGTAAGTGATGCTGCGTGCCCACATGTTTACGTATCCATCACGTCCAAAGAAATTAACGTATGTTTTGTACAATTCCTGGGCCGATTTTTCGATGGTTGCGGCAATTTCGGGATAAAATTCATCACCAAAAGTCCGGTTCCAGATGGTTAGATACACAATAAACAAACTGATGGTGTAATAATTATAGGTCTGTTCCAGATACCAGCCATTACCTGAGTGATACGATGCCACCCACAACAGGTGGCTTTTTAAGGCTTCATCGTCAATGGCATAACCATGTTTTTTGAGAAAGGAAAGGGTGGTAATGTTAAAAATGCGCCAGTTGTTTTGGGTAGTCCGGTGGTGTCCCCATTTCGAAATGCAAACGGCCATTTCATCCTTTTGCTTTTGGGTATAGGTTGCCCAAATGGTGTCGGGCATCAAGAGCAGCGTTTTGAACAAGCCCCCAAATTCGCAGGTAAATTGATAGGTGGAATCAGGCAATTCTTCTGGCAGCGGCAATGAATTGGAATGACCGGGGGTAAAAGCGTTGTAAAAATGCAAGCTGTAGTAGTCGCGTAATTTTATGCCGTTTATGGTTATCTCAGGGTTGTTATGAATCAGCGGACCGGCCAGATTGAACGTCCGCTCCAGGGCCTCAAAGTCGGCCGAACGGTAGCGCCACTCCGGGGCATTGGGCTGTGGATAGGTTTTACCGGGAACAATGGGAAACGAAATGGGGGTTTCCAACGAATGGACATGCGTAAAAGCCCGTTCCAGTATATATTTGGCACATTCCACGTAATGCTTTTTGGTCATTCCGGTAAATGGACTCAATTCAAAGTCCGGTTCTTTCACTTCAAAAATATTCTTCATTTACTTGATACTTATTTATTGCTATTATAACTTTCCATCGGCCCTAAATAACTAGGTTTTAGCCCACCGGTATTGACAATAATCTTTTGTACAACCACTCCGGGGTCAATCATCCATACTTTTAAAATATGATTACCGGAACCGGGAATTTTCAAAGTGGTAACACAACGGCGTGCCTGGTTCACTACTGTTTCCATCCAATCCGGATTTGACCAATGCACTTTGTATTTATCGGGCACCACCGTAATAAAAGTTGGGCTTTCATCATCAAACGAAATGGCTACCTTAATATCACGGTTTGGCATAAAGTTCAAAATTGGTGAAGTAACCAACGTTATTTGGGCGGAATCTTTTGAGAATAGGTACAAAGGATATTCTAGGCAAGGTGCATCAATCCCAATAGTTGCTGCCAACGCATTTGCAGGAGCGGTAGCTCTCATTCCCGATAATGTTAACCCGTAATCGTCCACTTTAAGCCATTTTCGGTTAACCTGGTCCATGTTTTTAGAAAAATGTTCTGCTTCAATAGAGATAAGTCCTCCACTTTCCACAAATCCTTTTAAAGATTCCTTTTTATCCTCAGATGGGTTAAATGCAGATACCCCAATGATAACGTCCTTTCCAGCACCTGAAATTTTAATAAACCCACTGGTTTTACCTTCCGGAAGTTGTGTTTTATTAAGATTTATAAAAACCTGCAGATCCTTATTGTGGATGGTTCCTTTGGTTTCACTGAAGGTAAGCCATGGAACATTAGAGGTAATGGTAAATTCAAAAGAAATTTTGCCCCGGTTAAAAATATCAATATAATGTTGTTGTCCATTAAAAATGTCAAATTCGGGCAATACAGCTTCAACGGTTGTATCCGGCCAGCTCAATTCGGCTCCCTCAATGGCAACACCTAAAATTGCAGCATTCGGAACTTCAATTTCAGTAAGCTTTATGGCATCCAAACTATTTACTGCCGGCGGATTCCAACTCGTATAACCCAGATGAGTTTGATCCATAAAACCCTTCCACCTGCCGTCAGCAAAAATTTCATTATAATAGGTCATTAATGCGGTATCGGTTCGAAACAAAGCCCGTGTCTGAGCCGCCATATCATTGGTACTTGCCCTTTTTTGGCTGGCATATAAATTATTTTTTGCAACCGTTACATACAATTCGTTAACCAAAGCACAGGCTTTTACTGGAAACAATACAATTTGGTAAAAGGCATCACGCTTTTCGGGAGATAATTTTTCATAAATGCTCTGAGCTTGAGCTGCAATTTTATTGTATTCTGCAACAACGGTTTCAGCTTCATTATAGTTTACCAAACTGTATGTTTGAGTTGATAGTGATTCCGGTTTGCGACGCCCATTATATTTGGTGTATTTTGAAATAATATCCGCTATTTCAGCAGCGTAAGTTGAACCAAATTGTCGGGTAACCCATAAAAGAGTGAATTCATTAATGTTGGAGTTTGTCCATTTATCAGTGTTCCAAGCAAGACTCATGAAATATTCCATTGGTAGTTCGTAGCCTTTAAAGTGACCTACGTTTACAATCCATATTCGGTCGGCTCCGTATTGTTTGGCAAGCGACATCTGGTCCCAAATCTTAGCTATGGGGTTGGTATTAATCCATTCATAACTTCGTGGATCTCCGTGGTAATCGAAATGATAATAAACTCCAGCTCCACCGCTTCGTTTCATTTCTTCAGGGTTGGGCAACCTGCGGATATTGCCCCAGTTGTCGTCCGACCATAAAAGGGTAATATGGTCTGGTACCCGCATGCCTTCATTGTAGTATTCCATAATTTCTTTATATAAACACCATGATTGCGGGATTCTAGTTAAATCAGTGTTCATTTCTTCCACTAAAATGTTTTGCTGCTTGTTTACAATGTTTTCAACCATGGTGATATTTGCTTTCATGCCACCTTCAATCTCAGTATCATTGGCTCCCCGAAGGCCCATGGTAATGATGCTTTCGTAGTTTTTATTGCGACGTATGCCTTCTCTCCAGAAATTTTCCAATGTATCAGGATGTGCATAGTAATTCCAATGGCCAAGCGTTTCAAAGTATCGGCGATCCCACTCTTTTTGCGCCCGGATCATGGGTTCCTGATGTGAGGTTCCCATTACAATACCATATTCATCGGCCAAACGGGGATTTTCCGGATCATCTTCATTAAAGGCATTATTCCACATGGCAGGCCAAAGGTAATTGGCTTTCATTCGGAGTAATAATTCAAAAACAGAGGTATAAAATTCACGGCCATAATTACCTATGCCTTCGTGAATGGGAGGGTTCTGGCTGAGTTTTACATAGCCATATTTTCCTATAATCCAATTGGTTAATGCAGGGGCTTCATCATTAATAAAAATACCACGGTATTTTACACTGGGCGATTGTATATACTTGCCATTGTTTACAAAAAGGGCATCTTTGTGTTCCACCGGCACATCGGCCCAGTAATACCAAGGCGAAACGCCTATTTGTTCCGAAACTTCGTAAATGCCATAAATGGTGCCGCGCCTGTCGCTACCTGCAATTATAAGTGCTTTATCAATTCCTGGAAACGGTTTTTCAATTACTTGGATAAGAAAGGTCTCCCATTTTCCTTCCATTTCTTTTACATCCAGTTTATTGTTTTTCACTAATTGATCCAGCACAGGGCTTTTGCCTAAGGTTCCAACTATCACTAATTGTTTTTGGGTTGGCAATTTATCAAAAGCAACAGCAGGCTCGTGATTCGTTACTTTGCCAATATCTGTTTTTAAATCGTTCAAAGCCCTGATTACCCCTGGAAAATCAGTTGAACTGATAAATAAAGGAGTTGATTTTCCAGATGCGGATAATACAAATTCATTCTTGCCACCAGTGGTACTAATGAACGTTGGTCCACCAATGGCCCAAACGGCTGAGGGCAATAAAACTAACATCAGACATATAGCCTTTAAAAGGAATGCAGGATTAAGAATCTTGTTAGTCATTGTTTTAAACATATTAATTAGAATCATAGTGGTATCTGTACAAAAATAGGAAGTTACTTTTATTGGAGTCATAGAGCCAAAATTGAATTGAATAGTTAAACTTATTGAATTCATTGTAATTTTCGGTGGTAGAATCTTGTGTTTTTTTGTGAATGAAACTTTTAGGTAATCCCTGTTCTGAGTAATAGAAATGCAATTTTTGGCTGTAAATTAATGTTGGGATTTGGGTAAATAAAAGTTTAGATTGACCAGAGCTCATCGTAAGAATTCAATAATGCGATTAAAACATTTCATTTTTCCGATATTGGTTGGTTACAAATATAAATATTTAAAAAGCAAGTTGATAATCCCTTTTTTGTAAAAAGCATATGAAAGTTTGGCAATATATGCCTTAGGTAAGTCTAAAATACAGGTAATTTGGCTAACTATTTCTAGGAAAAAAGGGAAAAACTATTTTAGTCCAATATTCTGTGTTTGGGTATAAAAAACGATTGCCACTAAAGATTTTTTTCAAAGAGCTTAACGATAAAAAAAAATAGCCGGATGCTTGCTGCACCCGGCTATTTATAAATCTTTTAAGAATTACTTTTATTTAACAATTTCAAGAAGTTCCACTTCAAAAATAAGCATTGAAAAAGGTTTTATTTCTCCCATGTCACGGGTTCCATAAGCAATATCATAAGGAATATATAATTTCCATTTTGAACCTACCGTCATTAATTGTAAAGCTTCGGTCCATCCTTTAATTACTTGTCCTACACCAAAAACCGCTGGTTCGCCGCGTTCAACGCTGCTGTCAAATACAGTACCATCCAATAAGGAGCCTACATAATGAACTTTAACTTCATTGTTAATGGTTGGGCGTGGTCCATTACCTTCTTTGATAATTTCATATTGCAACCCACTTTCGGTAACAACAACACCTTCTATAGCTTTATTTTTAGCTAAAAATTCTTCACCAGCCATTTTATTAGCACCATATTTTTCATTCATGTCTTTTTCTTTCAATTTGTTGAAAAAGTCATTTACCATGGCCATATTTGCTTCACCGTTCAATTTAACTTCTTCTTTCTTGGCACTGGTAGCTAAGGCATCTAAATAAATATCTACCCGTATTAAGGTATCCAATCCAGCTTTTTGAAAGCTTTCTTTTAACCCTTTACCATCACCGGCTCCCATTAAATAACTAACAGAATCAACCAACGACTTTGCTGGGGCAAATTCAGGCGAAGTACCAGTAGTGTCGCGCATTGCCATCATTTTGTTTGTCTGGAAATCTCTGAAAAACTCCTGCACAACCATTTGATTTGAATCTGGATCTAAACGAAGTTCTTTTTCGTTAGCACCATCTAACAATGCTTTTAAATAAGCATCCATATCAATCACTGAATCAAGTTGAGCTTGCGAAAAACTTTGAACCAGGCGGCCTCCATCTAATACCCCCATAATATAACTCACTGAGTCAACATGACTTTTAAGTTCTAAACTTTTCGATTTGCTTTGGCACGACATAATGCTTAATCCCAATACCAAAACCAATAATCCATTTCTAATTTTCATTCTAATTCAATTAAAATCGTTAATATTCAATAATTTATCTGTTTTTATTTACGGAAACATTATTAAAATCAATGCATTAACAAGAATTTTAAAAGCTCCATTTCCTGCTTAATAATAAGCTGCGAATATACGTATTACCCTGAATAGTAAAGCATAAAATGCAAAAAGTTTTTAATGGATAAGTTAAACAAGTAAAAAGAGAGGTTAAATTTTAAATCAACATCATTTAGTAAACCCTTTTTGAGAGGAATTTAGAGCTATGGTAACTTTGAAAATCAATTCATGGAGTAATTAATTTTTAGCTTGAACGACATTATTTGGTCCATTTTAATTCCAAGCAGGTTTTTTAGACTGATGAGCTCTTCAGGGGTTAGCATTAAAATAATGGGTGTACTTGAAATTGGAACCATAATCCGTTCTGATGAGGGATACATCGATAAATCGTTCGACATATTTAAAAGCTGTTTCTTTAACAATTCAAATGAACATTCGGGTAACGAAAAATAAACATTGCCAAATTCCACGCAGAATTCTTTAATCTGTGGATTATAGGATAGTTTACCGTTGCTATTCGTTCTTATTATAAGATTCATTGCTGAATTTTTACATTCTGTTTTATAGTAACAAACAATTCCGATGGTGGTTCAAATAAGCCAAAAAGTCCTTACCAATTTGCTGATAAGGACTTTTTATTAAGATAAACTAATAGATAATTATTGATTTAACATACAGCGAATTATGCAATTTATAGATAGCTATAACCAACGGTCTTCCAAAATTTCTCCTTTTGAACTTACCGTTAATAGTTTCACAGGAACTTTTCGTTGTGACTGTCCTAATGCCGTTTGAACAATTTGCAACAAGCCGCTACAACAAGGAACTTCCATTTTCATTAGAGTTATTGTATTAACTTGTGCCTGATCAATAAGATGTACCAATTTTTCAACATAAACTTCTTTATTGCTATCGAGCTTTGGACAAGCAATAGCCAATTTCTTACCTTTCAAGTATTTGGTATGAAAGTTTCCCAAAGCATAGGCAACACAATCGGCTGAAAGCAGTAGGTCACAATCCTGAAAAAAGGGTGCCATTGGGTTTATCAAATGCATTTGAACCGGCCAATGGCTCAACTGTGAAGTGGCTTCAGCATAATTGCTTGCCATTGCAACAGGTTCTGGAACAAACGACTTAGCTGCTGAACCCGGGCATCCGCAGCCCAACGTTTCTTCCTTTTTGGCAATTAATAGATTTTGCAAATATGGATTGGTTTGTGGTTCTTTTTTTGGTCCATGTTGTTGCACCTCATGCAGCAATTCATTCACATCAAATGGAATGCTACCGGCATTGGCTTTCATATAATCAAATGCCTGATGAACATATTCCTTCTGCTCATGCTCTTTTAAATGTTTTAAATGTGCAACCACTACATTTCTGCCCGATTTTATCATTTCTTTAATGGTGAGCACTTCATCATAAGCTTCTGCCTCACGTTCTTCAATTTCAATGGCTCCAACCGGGCAATGGCCAATACAAGCTCCCAATCCATCGCACATCAGTTCACTAACTAGTGTGGCTTTTCCATCAATCATTTGCAATGCTCCTTCATGACAGTTTGGAATGCACTCACCACAACCGTTACAAAGTTCCCTATCAATTTTTACTATTTCACGTTTCATATCCTAAAGTTTTACTTTTGCAATTTTAATCATACAAATTTCAGATATTTTTGTATTTTATTTTGTATCAAATGTTACATATCAAAAAAAATAATAGTAATTTTATTCCTCGCTTGTAAAAATGGTCGCCTTTTTTTGTTTTTATGTATCATCAAATTGCAAATAGTCCTGTTTTTAAGGGTTTAGCGCCCGATGTAATTGAAACACTGTTAAAAAGTGTGACCTATAGAATTAAGAAAGTTAATGAACAACAGGTTATTGCTCAACGCGATGATGAATGTACCAGTTTAATACTTATTGTGCAAGGAAGTGTTAGGGGAGAAATGCTCGATTATTCCGGAAAAATACTTAAAGTTGAAGATATTTATGCTCCCCGCCCCATTGCAGCTGCTTTTTTATTTGGACAAAATAACCGCTATCCGGTGGATGTAATATGTAATGAGGAAACAACCCTTCTTATTATTCCAAAAGATTCTGTTTTAAAACTATTTCAGCAAAGTGAATCGTTTTTAAAAAATTACCTGAACGCTATTTCTAACCGGGCTCAGTTTTTGAGTCAGCGAATTTGGTTTTTATCTTTTAAAACCATAAAAGAGAAGTTGGCTCAATACATCTTAAATTTGGCAAATAATGACACCAGCCGGGTTATTTTTCCACTTACCCAAAAAGAACTGGCAGAATATTTTGGGGTAACCCGGCCCTCGCTTGCAAGAGCTTTGGGAGAGCTTGTAAAAGAGCAGATTATTGAAGCAAAAGGTAAAGAAATTTTGATTATAAACCGAAAATTGCTTATTCAATTGCTCGATTAAACACTAAAAAAAAGATGCTCATTTTATTAAATGTAAACCATTAAAAATTAAGCACAATGCAAACAAAAAGTCTTTTCAGATTAAGTATTCTTATTATAATGCTTACATCCAATCAACAAATCCTTTTTTCACAAAATGAAGAACCCGATTCTTCGGTCTATCAATTTACTAACAAAATTGATTTGGCGGCAACTTCAGTAAAAGATCAATATCGTTCGGGTACTTGCTGGGTTTTTTCTGGGTTATCGTTTATTGAATCGGAATTATTACGATTGGGGAAAGGGGAGTACGATTTAGCTGAAATGTATTTGGTTAAAAAAGATTATCATGCCCGTGCTATTGATTACGTGCGCTGGCAAGGTGCTAAGAATTTTGGGGGAGGGGCAGAATCTAATAATGTTTTCGACCGGATTAAAGAATCGGGCATCGTTCCTGAATCAGAATTCCCTGGTCTTAATTACGGCGAAAAAAAACATGTTCATGGTGAAATGGATGAACTTTTGGATGCTTATGTAAAAGCTGTTGTTACCAACAAAAACAATAAGCTTTCCCCGGCATGGATAAAGGGATTTGATGGAGTTCTAGATGCTTATTTAGGTGTTGATCCAGCAACTTTCAATTACGCGGGTAAAAACTATACGCCAACTTCGTTTCGCGATGCTTTGGGCATAAATCCCGGGGATTATATTGAGATTAGTTCGTTTACGCATCATCCATTTTATCAGCAATTTGTGATGGAGGTTCCGGATAATTGGTCGTTGGGAATGGTTTATAATGTTCCTATAGAAGAACTGCTTCAGATAGCTTACTATTCTCTAAATAATGGATATTCGGTACTTTGGGGAAGCGATGTAAGTGAAAATGGGTTCTCGCATAAAAATGGCGTTGCCATTGTTCCGCAGGATGATTTGGCCGAATTGAGCGATAGCGAGCGGTTGAAATGGGAAGGTTTAACCGCAAAAGAACGAAAGGAACAATTATATAGCTTTAAAGAAATTGTTACGGAGAAAACCATAACTC
>JAIFNJ010000205.1 GCA_020047835.1 Bacteroidota bacterium | reverse complement strand
CCGTTACTTTAGGTATTGGTATTATCTCATCATTATTCACGGCTATTTTTATAACCCGATTAATTTATGAGCGTCAATTATCGCAGAATAAAATAATTGCATTTTCTACCAAATTCTCAGAAAATGCCTTTAAAAACATCAACTGGAATTGGTTAGGCAACCGGAAGTATTTCTACATCTTTTCTTCCCTAATGATTGTAATCAGTTTGGGTTCCATAGTAACCCGTGGGTTCAATCAAAGTGTTGACTTTACAGGTGGTAGAACCTATGTAATACGATTTGAAAAGCCGGTTAATACCGTAGATGTTCAAAGCACTTTGGGTGATGCGTTTAAAGAAAATCCAGAAGTAAAAACATTCGGTGCTGAAAATCAGATAAAGATTACCACACAATACTTAATTGCTGCTGAAAAAGCTTCAGAAGCTGATATTACTCTCACCAAAGGTCTGATGAATAATCAGGAACCAACTATTGATGATGTGGTAGAAGCAAAACTATACACAGCTCTTAAAGACAAATACCTGCCCGCAGGAACTTCGTTTGAGAATTTTATCGACAATTACCGGATGAGTTCTGAAAAAGTAGGGCCAACCATAGCAAGCGACATTAAAATGTCGGCAGTGTTATCGGTAATATTTGCCTTGTTGGTAATATTCCTATACATTGTATTCCGATTCAGGAATTGGCAATTTGGTTTAGGAGCACTTGCTTCGTTAGCTCACGACGTTATTTTTATACTTGGGGTGTACTCCTTGTTTAAAGACGTGATGCCTTTCTCCATGTCAATTGACCAAGCCTTTATTGCTTCTATATTGACGGTAATTGGGTATTCTATTAACGACACCGTGGTAGTATATGACCGGATTAGGGAATTCCTTGGATTGCATCCAAAATGGTCGAAATATGACACCATCAATGCAGCGATGAACAGTACGTTAAGCCGTACCATGATTACTGCAGGTACTACGTTGTTAACCTTGTTAGTAATGTTCCTATTAGGTGGTGAAGTTATCCGTGGATTCATTTTTGCTATGTTGATTGGTATCTTCGTGGGAACTTATTCATCGGTTGCCGTCGCATCAACAGTAATGTTTGATACCTTGAAGAAAGACCAAAAAAAGAGATAAAATTCTTTAAGTTAATACCTTTATAGATAGCCCTCCGAATCCTCGGGGGGCTATTTTTTTGCAGCAATTAAGTTGAAACAAAAATTGATGTCAACTTTATATTGCCTCCAGAAGTTGATCTTCGGTAAATCGCTATCTACACGCCCACAAGTTCTGCTTTGTTAAAAAAAATAATCTGATTTATTGTACCACTTTAAATATTCTAAGTACTCCAAATACTTCTAACTTCTTTAATTATCTTTGCTGCCATAATAAAAAAGCCGATGATAAAAATTGATAATATCCATAAAAAATACGGAACGGTTGAAGTTCTGAAGGGAATTGATTTAGAGATTGGTAAAGCTGAAATAGTAGCTATTGTTGGAAAGAGCGGCGCCGGAAAAACTACTTTGTTACAAATAATTGGCACTTTATTGCCCGCCGATTTAGGTTCGGTAACTATAAACGGAACGGAAGTAAGCAAGTTGAAAGAAAAACCCCTGTCAAAGTTCAGGAACCGAAATTTGGGTTTTGTTTTCCAAAACCACCAACTACTACCTGAATTTACGGCACTGGAAAATGTGATGATACCGGCACTTATTGCCCAAAAAAGTAGGAAAGTATGCGAAGAAAAAGCAAAAAATATTCTTGATTTTCTGAACCTTGGCCACAGGTTGAATCATAAACCCAAGGAACTTTCGGGAGGTGAACAGCAGCGCATTGCAGTAGCCCGGGCTTTAATAAATGACCCCGAAGTTATATTAGCCGATGAACCTTCAGGAAATTTGGATACTCAAAATAAGGAAGAATTGCATCAGCTATTTTTTACGTTGCGCGAAAAATTTCATCAAACTTTTGTAATTGTTACCCACGATTTAGCCTTAGCTAAAATGAGCGACCGCACGGTAACCATGCAGGATGGGAAGATAATAAGTTAGAAGTCGGTTAGAGTATTTAAAGTAGGAAGTCGGAAGACCGAAGTTGGAAGCTAGAATACAAATATTAGAAGTAAAAAAAGCCCTGAATGGGCGAAAGAAAATAGCCAAGGGCAGCGCCCTTGGTTAAGTGACAAACACGAAAAGCGGTGCATCCAAATAAGTTGCAATGAAATAGCAACATAACATGCACCGCAATATAGTTAAAGCAATTGGAAATAGGAAGTTAGAAGACGGAAGTCCGAAGTAAGAAGTTGGGAGTCTGAGATTAGCAGCCAGTTACCAGCAACAAGCAACTAGTAACCAGTAATCAGTTTCCATAAACCATTACAAAGACTAAACTTAATCCTCTATCAAATAACCTAATAAAAAATATGCACAAAACCGGGAACCTCAAACTCCCGATTGTCCCAACCTTTGGCTAACATAACATAGTAATAAACCCCGGGTTTGGCTTTACCTCCAAAACGGGTTTGCCCATCCCAACCTTCGTGTCCATCATCAATCCAGGAGCCATCGGTATCTTCAAACTCATAAACTTTATTACCCCAACGGTTATAAATTTTAATAGAAAAATATTGTACCGATACCGGCAATTTTTCATTAAAAAAGAAAAACTGATTCTTATCAGTACCATGTTCCGGATTAAAAACATTGGGCAACAAATCCATATTAATTGGAAACTCAGTACTATCAACTATTACAAATTCAATCTTCCGGATGGTATCAAGGCATTGGTCGTCGTTGGCATTATAAACTGGGCCATAAGCAAACAATTTTACATCGTAACCCAAAATTGGATCCTCCAATGGGGCTGGATGCAGGTAATAAATGGAGTCAACAGGTTCAAACAACGATGAAATGGCAATCAGAGAATCGGCTTGGCTGCTCATCCAACGCGGATGGTTATAAAATAACCACTCATAATTAACCCCATTTTTTGAATCATTTTTAAACACCACACCATAAGGAGCCTCAACCTTAACTGAGGTGTCTCTGGGTTCCTTTTCCTGACTGCTAATTCCTTTGAAATTGGCTTTTGCCGCTCTTAGGTATGGATATCCATCTTTGTCAGTTAATTCTTCATCAATGGTTAATTTATACGACCGTTTGTATTTGAATTTGTCGGTAACTTCCAGGGTAAATGAGGTGGGCTCCACTGGCGATGGACTAAATCGCGGGTTCAGTCCATCTAAACGGCTGCCTGATAGAGTCGGTTCTACAATCCATTTTTCATCAAACCCATTGGATAATTCCAACTTAGTAAAATCAACCAAATCGTAATAGTAAAAATTCTTTTCAAAAGTAGTATCCGCTCTTAAAACCAATTCATCGCAAGCTGAAACCACAATGCGAATGTTGTTGATATTAAAATCCTCAATAAATAACCAAGCTACAAAGCTGGTATCAATTCCTTTCTTGCTATTTTCAATAGTTACTTTGTACCCACCCTGAACTGCATTTTTATAATCAGAGCTGGTTACCGAATCCACCGAATAAATTAAATCAAACTGTTTTGAAGATTCATTAAAAAAATACCAATCAAAGTTCAGGGAATCTTCATTAGTAAGCTTTGCTCTGAGGGTTGCTTCAATTGGAAACCCATTGGCATCGGGAGAATAAATGATATAAATGGAATCAGTGCCTAAAATGGTTTGGTTAGTATATTTGGTTGATGTGGTTGAATTGTAATTCAACACCGTAATTTGAGCCACTAAAGGAGTAATCCGGAAAAACAAAAACCCTATCAAAACGATGGAAAAAAGATATTTCATGCTTAAAATAAATTACCAAAAAGGTATAACTAAAAATGCGCTACAATATTATAAAATATTCGCTGTTTCCGCCAATTTATTGCTCATTGGTTTTTATTCATTTTTTAACGATAGGAATATTAAGTAAAACAAAGAGTCCTTTTAGTAAATTCATGGTTTGTTGAATAAGAAATATTCCGTCGTCTCAATTAATGCTTTTTTACCCGCATTGATTTATATACTTTTGTAAGCTAATTTTATTTTAACCATGCACAGTTATCTGAATGACTTAAACGATGCCCAAAGGGCCGCTGTAATTGAAAAAGAGGGACCATCGTTAGTGATAGCCGGTGCAGGTTCAGGAAAAACCAGAGTACTTACCTATCGCATTGCCCACTTGATGGCTTCTGGTGTAGCTCCCTGGAATATTTTGGCATTAACTTTTACCAATAAAGCCGCCCGTGAGATGAAAGAGCGGATTGGCAGACTAGTTGGTGAGGATTTAGCAGCATCACTTTGGATGGGAACATTTCACGCTATTTTTAGTAAGATACTGCGTACCGAATCGGAAAAGCTGGGTTTTCCGTCAGCTTTTACTATTTACGACACCACCGACTCTAAAAGCTTAATCAAATCAATCATCAAAGAATTAAAGCTCGACGATAAGGTATATAAACCTTCTGGTGTATTGTCCCGAATATCAAACGCTAAAAATAACCTGTTTACAGCCGCTGCATATAAAGGCAATTCCACTTTTATTGCCGACGACAATGCCAGCAAACGTCCTGAAATTGCCAAAATTTATGAGGTATATTCCGCCCGTTGTCGTCAATCGGGAGCTATGGATTTTGACGATTTGCTCCTTTATACCAACGTATTATTCCGCGACTTTCCTGAAATTTTGGATAAATACCAGCAAAAATTCAAATACGTTTTAGTAGATGAGTATCAGGATACCAACTTTTCGCAATATCTGATTGTTAAAAAACTCAGCCAGCAACATCATAACATTTGTGTGGTGGGCGATGATGCACAAAGTATTTACTCGTTCCGTGGAGCAAAAATTGAGAATATCCTGAATTTTAAAACCGATTACCCCCGCCATCATCTTTTTAAGCTGGAACAAAATTACCGCTCCACCCAAACTATAGTAAATGCGGCTAACAGCTTAATAAAAAAGAACGAACGACAGATTCCCAAAGAAGTATATTCCAAGAATGATGAAGGTGAATTGGTTCAGCTCATTGATGCCTTTACCGATAATGAAGAGGGGTACTTGGTAATCAACAGCATCTTCGACCAAATGAATAACCACCAACTGCATTACGACGATTTTGCCATTCTTTACCGCACCAATGCCCAAAGCCGTATTTTTGAGGAAGCGCTCCGCAAAAGAAACATGCCTTATAAAATCTATGGAGGTCTTTCTTTTTATCAGCGAAAAGAGGTAAAAGACCTGATTGCCTATTTCAGGATGGTGGTTAACCCCGATGATTCAGAGGCATTGAAGCGAGTTATTAATTATCCGGCCCGTGGCATTGGCGACACTACCTTAAACAAACTCGAAGAAGCGGCTGCTTATAACAATATAAGTATCTGGCAGGTAGCAAAAAGCCCGGAGCGGTTTGGTGTAGAGGTTAACAAAGGTACCTTGAATAAAATTAATGGGTTTTGCGAATTCATTGAACGGTTTATTGCTATTAAGAAAGAACAGGATGGATATGTAATGGCCCAGCAAATAGCTACCGAATCGGGAATTATGAAAGACCTTTATAACGGAACCACAGTTGAAGAACGGTCGAAATACGAAAACGTGGAAGAGCTGTTGAACGGTATTCGAGACTTTGTGAGTACCAACTATCAGGAAGATAATCCGGTTAGGTTGGAACACTTTCTTGAAAATGTGGCTTTATATACCGACCAGGACTCCAATAAACCCGATGATAAAAACCGGATTACCCTAATGACCATTCACTCAGCCAAAGGATTAGAGTTTCCGCATGTGTATATTGTAGGAATGGAAGAAGATCTGTTTCCATCGTCCATGAATAGTTTCTCACAGCATGAAATGGAGGAAGAACGTCGCCTGTTTTACGTGGCTCTAACCCGCGCTGAAAAAAGGGTTACCTTATCGTATGCTAAAAGCCGCTACAAATATGGAACGGCAACCAACACCTCACCCAGCCGGTTTATCAGCGAAATTGACTCCCAATTTATAAAGACCAAGGCTTTGTTTGGAAGAAAAGGATTCGATGACGATTTTAATGATGAAGAAGCGACCGTTTCATTTAAACAGCGGGGCAGTGCTTTTCAAAAACCAGCCCGACCTGGAATGAATTTGGCCGCTCAGCGAAAACTGCAACAAATGAATCACAGTCAACAACCGGTTTTTAATTCCGATCCACCCGAAAATATTAAATCGGGTATGAATATTGAACATCAGCAATTTGGAACCGGACGTGTAATTCAAATTGAAGGAGAAGGTTCCGATAAAAAGGCACTGATTTTCTTTAATAAACTGGGCGAAAAAAAGCTGATACTTAAGTTTGCCCGTTTACGGATAGTTCGATAAATGAATTGTTTGGATTGCCCGATAATTAAACTAATTTTGTACAAATTTTAAATCGAAATGGATTATAATACTTCACGAAGGGGATTAGTTTTGCCTGAATATGGGCGGAATATACAACGGATGGTCAATCATGTGAAATCAATTGAAGACCCTGAAGAGCGCAACCGTTTGGCAAAAGCCGTTATTCAGATTATGGGAACAATGAATCCGCATTTGCGCGATGTAGCCGATTTTAAACACAAATTATGGGATCACCTGGCCATTATCTCTGACTTTGAATTGGATGTTGAATCACCCTACCCTAAACCTACCCGGGAACAAATTTATCAAAAACCGGAACGTTTAAAATACAGTCACCCCGATGATATCCGGTTTAAACATTATGGAAGGGTTTTGGAAGAAATGATTGCAAAAGCAATAACTTTTGAAGAAGGAGAAGAAAAAAATTACCTGATTGAAGTGATTCTAAACCAAATGAAAAAGTCGTTCTTGACATGGAACCGCGACACGGTTAACGATGAATTGATTTATCATGATTTATTAGTACTTTCAAGAAATAGGCTGAAAATTCCGGAAGGAATCAAACTGAAGGAAACTAAAGAGTTTGTAATAAAAACTCAAAGTGCCCCAAAAAAAACACAGCAATCGAACTACAAGAAAAACATACGAATGAAAAAATAAGCCGGTTTAAACCGGCTCTTTTTTTTCTTCTAATTCCTTATGCATTTGGGTAATTAGCGGATTCATCAACTCGGGCAGTTGATGCCGGAACATTAGGTTATCTGACTCAATAAGGTCAATATTTATGCTCATTACCGATTCAAATTCCTTATTTTCAGAAATAAACTCAACCATGGAATCACGAAAGACAATGAAATCATGCCAATTGCCGATACGTTGTTCCACACCAATTAATTCCTTCTGAAGCTTTTTACTTTCTATAATTCCATCCATTTTAACAATGGATAAATTAGTTTTAATCAGTTTTAGGTTTTTCCTAATCTGATGGATTTGCTGTTCGCTGTTCAATCCGTTTTGCAACTGAAAAATTGCTTCAACTTTTTGCAATAAAAAGTCCTTAAATTTTGTTGAAATCCCGTCTTCATCAAAATGATGCCATTTCTTATTAAATTGATTAAGCAACAATGCTTGAGAAATTTCCGCCTCAACCGAAATATTCCGTTTCAGCTTAGATAAACTTTTTTTCTCCTTTTTCTTCAAAAATTCCAGATACGCTTTTTGAGCGGAATAATTAAGCACAATTTTTCGGGCTAGGCCCCTATTTATTTGACACTCGCGTATTCTTCCTAAGGGCTTATTTATTTTATTGATTTTTTTATTTAGCTTTTCAATAATCTTTGTATTAAAATCAACCATTACTAAGAACTCATGAATTGCCTTGATATTCTTGATGGTCAATCGCATTGCATGCAAATGCCCTTTGTTTATTCCATCATTTATATTTTTATCAATCTTTGCCAAATGGTGGGAATATTGATTGAATTGATCAATATAAAACCGTTTCACTTGCTTTAAAGTCTTATCCATTTGGTTTGAATTTTAATTACAAAAGTAGGGTTAAGATGAATAATCGCTGTAATCAATACATTAAAGAATTGTTACCTTTTTAACTAATGGTTCAACTAAGTAGTTTTGCTTTTTATTTTTAAAATAATAAAACCGTACTTAAGAGGATGCCATTGCTATTTAATCATCTCTGCTACAATCGGTTTCAAACCGCTAAAAAAGAATTCAACAGCAATTACCATAACAATTAATCCCATGAGGCGCATCAGCACTTTATTACCGGTTTCGCCCAATTTTTGCGAAATTTTTGAGGAGCTGATTAATATGATATAAGTGACTGCCATGATTAAGGCAATGGAAAGTATGAGTACTACTTTATGTGCAACCGTGGTAGCATCTTCCATAAGAATAATGGCGTTGGTAATGGCGCCCGGACCACAAATCATAGGAATAGCTAAGGGGGTAATGGAAATATCGTTTACATAAGCGTCAATGGTCGCATCTTTATTATCGTGTTTAAAATGCCCAAGCCGGGCCTGAAGCATATCCTGACCCATTAAAAAGAAGATGACACCACCCACAATCCGCAAACTATTTATAGAAATACCAAAAAACTTAAATAGCAACTGGCCTGAGAATGCAAAAGCCAATATGGTTATAAAAGCCACCAAAACCGATTTTTTGGCAATTCTTTTTCTTGCTTTGGAATCCAATGTTTGGGTCATTGACATATAAATGGGCATGCTCCCCAAAGGATTTATCAATGTGAAAAATGAGGTAATGGCCAATAAACCAAAAGTATAAAGCGTTTCCATGATTATTTGTACCTTATTTTATAACCCAAAATAATCAAAGCAAAAACCAAAGTAACCGCATTGGCAATAATTACCGGCATATCGCCAATTCGTATTCCGTAAACCAACCATAGAAGAACCCCTGTTGAAAATATTACATACATAAAAAGTGAGAGCCCTTGGGTATTCTTCGACCGGATGGTTTTGAATGCTTGAGGTAAAAACGAAGCCGTTGTAAGCAAGGCAGCAATGAAACCAATTAATGAGGTGGTGGACATAACTTTTTTTTAGTGATTACTCTTCCATATCTTTTAAATGCAACTCCAGGGCTTTTACTGAAATTTGTATTTCCCAAACCGACAGGCCCAACGAAATAATTAACCCAAGCATACCCAATGAGAAAAAACTAGTTCCAAAAATGGGTTGGTTTATATAAATAAAAAACATAGAAACCACACTAAAAAAAAGACTCAATACTCCAAAAATTTGCATGGCCCGGGTAAGATATAAGCGGGTTCGAAGGTTTTTAATCTGGTCGAGCAACACGTCGTTATTGCCTTTTTTATATTCGGCATACAGGTTGCGCACTATTTGGGCATAGGCCAGAAAACGATTGGTATATGCCAATAATATCAGCGAAACGGCTGAGAATAATAGCGCTGGGGTTGTTATGGTTAAAGGTTCCATTATATTATTTTACAGATGTCTAAAACTATAAAGCTGCCAACACTTCCTTCACCTTTTGCGAAACCAGTTTTCCTTCAGCTTTTCCGGCAAAATGTTTGGTGGCCAATCCCATCACTTTTCCCATATCTTGAGGTCCGGTGGCACCTACTTGCGCAACGATGGTTTTAAGTTGAGCCACAATTTCGTCCTCGGTAAGTTGCTGGGGCAAGTATTTTTCAAGGAATGCCGCTTCCATCATCTCCTTATCGTGCAATTCCATCCGGCTGTTGGCTTTATAAATATCCGCCGCTTCTTTGCGTTGTTTAACCAACTTCTGAACAATTTTTATCTCGGTATCTGAAGAAAGTTCTTCAGCGGCTCCCTTTTCACTTTTCGCCAACAAAAATGCGGCTTTTACGGCACGCAATGCTT
>JAIFNJ010000032.1 GCA_020047835.1 Bacteroidota bacterium | reverse complement strand
TACCCACCATGCTGGTATCAAAAATGGCACGGCAGCAAGTTACCATGACCCTTTCGGGCGATGGTGGCGATGAGCTTTTTCATGGTTATGGCATGTATAACTGGGCTAAACGCCTTAATAATCCCATATTAAAAAGCAACCGACACCTAATTAAAACTGCATTAAACCAGCTAAGTCCAAAGTATCAGCGGGTAAGTCGGCTTTTTGATTTCGATGTTACGACCCCTTTAAAACAACATATTTTTTCACAGGAACAATATTATTTCAGCTTAAAAGAATCACAAAAGATGCTGAATCAGGCTTTTCAGCTTCCTTTACTTTTAGACGAAAATCCTTTATCTGTGCGCAAATTAAATGCTACAGAAAGTCAGGCCCTCTTCGATTTGATGTACTACTTACCCGACGATTTGCTGGTAAAAGTAGATAGAGCCAGCATGCGCTTTTCGCTAGAGGATAGGGTGCCATTACTCGATTACCGGATAGTTGAATTTGCTTTGAATCTGCATCCCGACTTAAAAACACACAAAGGAATCCAAAAATACCTGCTCAAGGAAGTACTTTACGATTATGTTCCCCGTGAACTGTTTAACCGCCCCAAATGGGGGTTCAGCATCCCACTAAACAAATGGCTCAAAGGCGATTTGAATTTTTTAATTGGGGAATACCTTTCGGAAGAAAAGATAATTGCAGCCGGATTTGTGAAAACGGATGAAGTAAACAAACTGATTCAGGAATACCTAACAACCGATAAAGAATTCCTGTACAATCGGGTTTGGGTTTTAATTTGCCTCCATCAGTGGTACTTTGAAACTTACAAAAATTTATAGATACAAAATATTGCTAATTGCTATTTAATCATAATCCCGGTAATAATCCGTCCGGTTTTACCACCATCGCGCCTTGCGGAATAATACAACTCTTTTAGCTGATAGGTGCAATGGTTATCGGTTTTAATGTTTTCAGCCAAAACCCCTTGCCTTATCATTTGTTCTGTATTGGCTAGATTCAGATTGCAGTAATACTTGCCAGGCAATTTACCATCCTTAAAAATGGATTCCGTATTCATTCCAATTTTACTAAAAGCTTCATATACATCGGAACCCACTTCATAATTTTCCTGCGAAATACAAGGCCCAATGTGTGCAATTACCTGGTTGGGATTGGTTTCAAAATTGTCTTTCATTATCGAAATAGCATTTCCTGTAATATTTTGAGCTGTACCCCGCCACCCAGCATGAATGGCCGCTACCACTTTGTGAATAGTGTCAATTAGCAAAATTGGGGTACAATCGGCCGTTTGGATGCACAAACAAAGTCCTTTTACATTCGTAATCAGTCCGTCGATATTTGTAAACGGAACTCCGTTATAGTTTTTTTCAACCACTTGAATATTAGCCGAATGAGTTTGTTTTGCAAATACCACTTGTTCTTCTTTTATGTCTAATTCAACTGCTAGTGTTTGATAGATATTATTCCATAGCTGCTGCTTTACATTCCAATCTTCCTTATCATTAAATGCTCGTTGGAGGTGTAATGGCAAGTCGCCTTTTGTGGTAGTAAAAGCTTTTATTACAGAGCCTTTATGATCATTATCTAAATTATACCAAATCATAAAAATATAATGTATGTGACAAACAAATCTATAATTAATAACTCATTATTTTACCATTCAATAAAAAGGAGCTTAAAAAAGAAATTCCCGCAGTTTAAAACTAAAATAGTGCGCAGAATTTAACCGGTGGAACATTATAATTAATAAATTTGAACGGAAAATTTCAATTTTTAATTAACCCAAGTACCATATTTTCATTTCAATCGCATCAGCCTCTCTTTAAAGAAGTAACGAGTCGTTCTAATTTCTAAAATGCAACAAATCAAATAAGTGCAGCAGCCAACAAACAGTAACTATGTCAACATTTTCAAACCATATCAATGGCAATACTAATTACCCGTTATTTTTGAAATTGGTCTTAATTTCATTACTACTTATTCCTTTGCAGGCTTTACCTGAGAACAAATTCCTACAAATTTATACCCAACTAGAAAACACGGAAAATCTTGCATCCATTAACAAAGATTCTTCCATAAAACTCACCCTTCGCCTTATTGATGATTTAAAAAAGGAAACCAATTACCCTGATTCCCTTTTAGGTTATGCCTATTACATTATCGGGGAGTGTTATAGATATGGAGCTAATAGCAGTAAGGCTTTGAGTTATCAGGACACGGCCTTAAGATATGTTTCAAATGCCGACAATTTATTTGGGCAAAGCCGCATTTACCATGGAAAAGGAAATATTTTTTTGCTTACCGGATCATTCGATTCGGCCATGTATTATTACCAAAAAGCCATTGCTATAAGAACGCAGTTAAACCAACCTTTCGATTTATCAAAATCGATGGTGAACTTAGGCATTGTTTATTTCAAAAAATCACAGTACGATTCTGCCCTTTTTTATTATTCGGAATCATTGCGAATGCGCACCCAAATCAACGATACAGCAGGTATAGTAACCTCCTTGACCAATATTGGAAATGTATATTTATACCAAAATAATTTTGAGCAAGCGGCATCATATTATTTAAAAGCCAAACATCTAATTGACACTACGGTGTCATCAAGACAATTGGCTAGTATTCTTAACAACATGGGCAATATTTACAACCGGCAAGGGCAATATACTTTAGCCCTCGAAAACTTTATGCAAGCTTTACGTTGGTATGATGCATTAGGCGATAGAGCCGGGAAAGCAAAAATTTACAACAATGCAGCCTTAATACATTTTGAACAAGCAAATTTATTACAAGCCATGCAGTATCATACCGAAGCATTGGAACTTTTTAATGAAATAAACGACAAATTTGGCATTGCCGATACCTACTATTACATTGCCCGCATCCATCATATAAATAAAGAATTCGACAAGGCAAAAAACTATTTCCAATTTGCCTTAAAACAAAAAACAGCCTTGGGTGATGCATCAGGAATAGCCGATTGTATGCAAAATTTAGGGGCTATTTTTTTAGATACGCAAGAATATGACTCTGCTGATTTTTGCTTACAAAAAGCACTTACCAGCTATGTTCAAATCAAGAATAAATATGGCCAGGCTGTTGCTTTAAACAATTTGGCAGAACTTAACATTCAACTTAAAAAGTATTCAAACGCATACAATTATGCTCAAAAAGCAATAAATGTTGCTGAAACATATAATGGTCTTAACGAAATGATGTTTGCTAAGAAACTAATGGCCAATGCCAGCGAATATTTAGGGAATTACAAAGAAGCCTTACGCTTGACAAAGCAAGTTATTGAGTTAAATGATTCCCTTTTTAGCCAGAAAAAATCAGAAGCAATATTGGAATTGGAATCGAAATATCAGCTGGAGCGAAAGCAACAAGCCATTGAAATGCAACAAATACAACTCGCTAAAAGAGATTTGGAATTTAAGAATAAGGAAGTTGAGATTGTTTGGCAAAAAAGATTACGAAACATGTATTTAGGTTTGGTACTGTTGCTTTCTATTTTAGTTGTGATGCTTATCCGAAATTTGTTATACCGAAAAGCTTTAAATAAAAAATTAGCCAAACAACAGCACGATATTTTGATTAAAAATGAGGATTTGGCTCAACTCAACGAAGAGCTGAGAACTACTCAACAGCAAATTGTATTACAAAATGAAACATTATTACAACAAAACAATAAAATTGTACAAGCCAATAAAACCTTTCAGGAAAGCGTGAATTATGCTCAATACATACAACAAGCAGTACTTCCATCAAAACAGCGCATGAATTCCGTATTGCCTGATCATTTTGTACTATATATGCCAAAATATATTGTTGGTGGCGATTTTTATTGGGTACACCAAGACAACCATAAAATAATAGTGGCTGTTGGCGATTGCACTGGTCATGGGGTACCGGGAGGGTTTTTAAGCATGTTGGGATTGGCTTTTCTGAAAGAGATAGTTACCGTGCAAAATATTTATAAAACCAATTTGATACTTGATGCCTTGCGAAGTCAAGTAATTGATTCACTTCAACAAACCAGCGAGTTGATGGAACATAACGATGGCATTGAAATTTCGCTGCTTGTTATTGATGAGCAAAGCCAAACCATAGAATATTCGGGGGCAAAGGGAAAAATAGTAATCAGTTCCGATCAATCGCTGGAATTATTAAAAGGAGACCGAATGCCGGTTGGATTCAGTCCGAAAATGAAACCATTTAGCTCTGAAACCTTTGCTCTAAAACCAAAACAAACCTTTTACCTTTTTACCGATGGCTTTACCGACCAATACAACGAAGCCAACGAAAAATTTGGAATGAACCGATTTGTAGATCTTTGCAAGAATAATTGCTCTAAAGCATTACCTTTACAAAAGGAAGTGTTTTTTCAAACATTCCAAAATTGGCGCGGTAATTTTGAACAAATTGATGATGCAACAGTTTTAGCTATTAATATCTAAAAAACATGGTTATGACAAAATTTACTCCTTTAAAGGCTTTGACCTTATCCATTGCAATGCTGACAAGCTTCTCGTTGCTGACGGCCAAGGATAAAAAAGATAAAAACAAAGAAGAAGGGTATTTATTTACGCCAAAAATTGAAATCCCATGCACCCCAATAAAAGATCAAGCCAGTAGCGGAACCTGTTGGAGCTTTGCCACCACTTCGTTTATTGAATCAGAATTAATCCGTTTGGGTAAAGGATCGCACGACCTTTCTGAAATGTTTTTTGTACATCATGCCTATTCACAAAAAGCAGTAAAATATATTCGTTATCAAGGTATGGCTAACTTTAGTGAAGGAGGTCAGGCGCATGATGTAATGAACCTTATCAGCCAATACGGGTTGATGCCTGAAGATGCTTATACCGGAATTAATTATGGGTTAAACTACCACCGGCATGGAGAAATGGGCGCAGTAATGAAAGGAATTTTGGATAAAAGCCTAGAAACTAAAACTGGCTTTAGTGGGAAAAGTGCTGAAGTTATTGATGCTACCTTGGATATTTATTTGGGAAAAATACCTGAAAGTTTCACCTATCAAGGAAATACCTTTTCTCCCAAATCATTTACCACAAGTTTAGGTTTTAATCCATCGGACTATTATGAATTTACATCCTACCAGTGTTATCCTTTCGATACCTTAGTTGATTTAGAGATTCCTGATAATTGGTCACATGGCAAATACTTCAATGTTCCAATTGATGAAATAGTGCAAATAATGAATTATGCTTTTGAAAAAGGATACTCAGTGAATTGGGATGGCGATGTAAGTGAACCGGGGTTTTCGCACAATCATGGGGTTGCCATTATTCCCGAAAGTGATCCAAAAAATATGGAAGAAAGTGAGCGATTGAAATGGGAAGCCCTATCGGAAGAGGAAAAATCGGACATGCTCTTTGACTTTACCAAACCCCGCAATGAAAAGAACATAACCCAGGAAATGCGCCAAAGAACATTCGATAAATTTCAAACCACCGACGACCATTTGATGCATTTAGTAGGTACCGCTACCGACCAACGGGGAACCAACTATTTCCATACTAAAAACTCCTGGGCCGACGACAGCAATGACTTTGGGGGATATTTATATATGAGCGAAGCCTATATTCGGCTAAAAACCATTGCCATTCAAGTACATAAAGATGCAGTGCCTGATACTATTAAGCAAAAGCTGGGATTGAAATAATCAAAGTGTATTAGATAAGGAATGGACGCAAAAGCATACAAAGCTTTTGCGTCCATTCCTTTTTATGTGAATTGATTTTGAAGAGTACTTGTAATATTCAGCATCAAACATATAAAGAGTATACTATGTAGCATAAAACAATTTAGGCGTTTTATAAAATGAATCATCACTTAGTACCAAATAGTTGTAAATTTGCAGGCAAAACTAAAAACTTTGAACTATGAAATTTTTTCTCGACACCGCCAATCTCGATCAGATTAGAGAAGCACAGGATTTGGGTATTATTGATGGAGTAACTACCAATCCCTCGCTGATGGCCAAGGAAGGCATCAAAGGCCAGGCTAATATATTGAAGCATTATGTGGATATCTGTAATATAGTTGATGGCGATGTAAGTGCCGAAGTGATTGCTACCGATTACGAGGGAATGATTAAGGAAGGGGTGATTTTAGCAGCGTTGCATCCACAAATTGTGGTAAAAATTCCCGTAATAAAAGATGGAATTAAAGCCATAAAATATTTATCATCAAAAGGCATCCGCACCAATTGCACGCTCATTTTTACGGTTGGTCAAGCTCTATTGGCTTCCAAAGCAGGTGCTACTTATGTATCGCCCTTTGTCGGACGTTTGGATGATATTTCGCAAGATGGAATGGAGTTGATTGGTCAGATTGTGGACATGCTCAACTATTATGAAATGGGCACCCAAGTTTTGGCGGCTTCCATCCGTAGCCCTCTGCATATCATAAAATGTATTGAATTGGGTGCCGATGTGGCCACTTGTCCGTTGGAACCCATTTTAGCTTTGTTAAAACATCCGTTAACCGACAGTGGGTTGAAAAAATTCCTTGACGATTACCACAAACTTAACGGATAATCCATGCTTATCAAGATTTATCCCGAGAATCCTAACGACCGTGAAGTTCAAAAAGTAGTTGATATTTTGAACAACGGCGGGGTTATTATTTACCCCACCGACACGGTTTATGGCATTGGTTGCGACATTAACAACCCAAAAGCAGTAAACCGGGTTGCAAAAATCAGAGGGATAAATCTTGAAAAAGCTAATTTTTCATTTATTTGTTACGACCTAAGTCACATTGCTGATTTTACCAAAAATGTTCCGAACGATGTATTCAAATTGATGAAAAGGAATTTACCGGGGCCTTTTACCTTTGTTTTGGAAGCTAATAACAACGTACCAAAGATATTTAAGGCCAGAAAAAAAACCATCGGAATTCGGGTTCCCAACAATACAATAATCCGCACTTTAGTAAAGCAATTAGGGAATCCCATTCTTTCCACTTCCATTCACGATGAAGATGATATATTGGAATATACCACCGACCCGGAATTGATTCACGAAAAATATGAATCGTTGGTTGACGCGGTTATTGATGGAGGTTATGGCGATAACGAACCATCAACCGTTGTGGATTGCTCCGCCGATGGATACGAGATTCTGAGGCAAGGGAAAGGTGAATTGCTGCTTTAACGATGCACTCCGGCCTTAAAAAATCAACAACGTTTCATCCGTTTAAACTTATTTTTCCATTTAAAAAGGAGTCCGATTTCCGGCTCTGGCAATTCGCCAAGGTATTTATCACCTCGCTTTAAATAGGTTTTTACGAAAGAGCCAGAGGTCATTCCCCACTTCATTAAAAAGGTATCGCTTCCTTTGTTCTTTTTAACCCTCTTGGTCGATTTTGATCCAAAATGATACACCTTACTTTTGCCAACACCTTTAAATACACGAACTCCAGCCATCCATAGTTTCATCGATAAATCGGGATCGGAATACATACCCGGCGAAAATTCGATGCTCATGCCACCCACCAAATCCCACAAATTAACGGGCAAAATTATAGGAGGCCAGGTGCTTCCAAACCAATCTTCCTTAATCAAGGTTTCAAACTCGCTAAGCAACAAAGCCTCTTGAAAATTCTCAATACTATTCCCATAATCCTTAACCACCACACAAGGATTTCCTGTATTGGTAGGTTCTATCATGGTTCCTGATAGGATGAAATTGTTGTGTCCAATAGCTGCAATTTCATCATTGAGTGCTTTGTCCCACTCGGGTAATAAATACATGTCGTCGTTAAGGTAAACCACATAATTGGTTTGAATAATGGACCTGCATACATTTAATCCATAGCAAATTCCTAAATTTTTAGCACTATATACATAGTCTAAATCGGGCTGCGATTCCACCCAGGCTAGCGTACCATCCTTCCCTTCATTAATAACAATAACTATCTGATGGGTAAAAAAACTGTTTTTACGGATGCTTGCAACACAAAATTTTATATATTCCAGATTATTCCATGTCGGAATAAGTAATGAATACTTAAAATCGACAGCTGAATTTCGTTGCACCTTTTTCAAATCCTGTATCATGAGTCAAATTCATTTGGGTTTATGTGCATATTAACATCGTAAATTTTAAAAACTAAGATTTGCTTTTTTCCTTTTTTTGAAGCTCAAGCATTTTAATATATTTTAAAAAATTCTCGTGGCTTTGTATGATACAAACTACAAACCCATAATATCCATCAAGGAACCCAAGTTTAAAAAAATAATTGCGTAAAAATCTCCAAAAGGGATTAACCACTGCCGACAAAATTGTTGCTTTACGCCCTTTACTCAAAGCACTTTCAGCACCCAAACCAGAGAATTTATTAGCCTGCGCCACATGCTCACCAATTGTTGAATAGGAATAATGCAAAAGGTCACCTTTTATGTGTTCAATGGTAGTTCCGGGTTGCATTTCAATCTTTTCGTGAATTGTTACTCCGCCCCATTTTCCTTTAGTCCTGTTGTAAAGGCGCAGCTTGCGATCAGGATACCAACCGGAATGATTTATCCAGGTTCCGCAGTAATTATTCAACCGGTTAAATTCATATCCATCAGCCTTAAAATTGCTTTTAACTTTCAATATCTCATGTATTAAAGATTCCGAAAGTACTTCGTCTGCATCTATCGACAATATATAGTCAAAAGCAGCAGCTTCGGCAGCTATATTTTTTTGATTTACATAACCTTCAAAAGAGCGCTCAATAAAACGAACTCCTTTTGATTCACAGATTTTCTTTGTGCTATCCGTAGAAAATGAATCCACCACAACAATTTCATCGGCTACGCATGACAGTGAGTCAATGCACCTTCCAATTTTATCTTCTTCGTTTAAGGTAATAATTACCGCAGCTATCTTTACCATCAGGTTTCATTTTCTGAAAAAACTAACAACGTATAAAACAGGATATAAAAAGTAACCCCGGCTTGTGTTTCTAGGGTATCTTCGTTAAGCATACTTAAAAATACAATTGCCAGAAAAGCTACTAATAGAAAACTATTTTTATGAGGAGAATAATATCCCGGAAGGAACATACTTACTAAGGCCAATATAAAACCGATACTTCCGAAGGCAACAAAAAAAGTAATAAACTGGTTATGCGCCCGAAGCCGGTTTTTTACATCTAACTTTGAATGCAATTGATTGTATGCTGTTTGGTACTCTTGGTTTAAATCGCCGGTACCCACACCAAACAAAAAGTTTTTTCTGATTATTAGTGCCGCTCCTTTCCAATATTCCATTCGTTGTGCTACTGATTTGTAATTGGCATTGCCGGTTTTGTTGTACATATCCAACTCCCAAATTATATCATATACCTTAATGTATGGGATAAAACGGCTTCGGTAAATACAGCTGGCGTAGCCTTGCTCTATCATATTAATATCTAATGTATCTAAAGCCATCAACCCATCATAATCTTTTGGTAATCCTTTTGATGCTAAATATCTTATTAACGTTGACCAAATTGGATACCCATTGGCATCTTTACCATTATAGGGTATATTACTTAGTTTTGGCCAGGTTTCCGATAATTCTTTATAACAAACTAAAACCTGAACATAATGACCGTTTTCTTTAATTACCGATAAGGTATCATTCCTGTATAAATTACCTCGCGGAGAATGAGTAGGCAGTTCTGAAAACTTACAATTTGAAGTAAAATAAAAATTGTAACTAACCTTGCCTATGAGAAAAAAACTAAAAAGAAGTATGGCACCAAGGGTTATCCAACCTATTCGTCTTAAATAGAGCCACTTTATTTGTCGATAATAAAAAAAGAATAAAAAGTTGATAAGCAGAAACAAAATAATCCAACTGGTAATGGACTGAAGTACCACAAGAAAAATTAAAAACCAAACAAAAAGAAGGAAAAAACCTAAACTTATCAAACGGCTTTGGCTTTGAA
>JAIFNJ010000220.1 GCA_020047835.1 Bacteroidota bacterium | reverse complement strand
ACACGACAGCACTATAAACATACAATTCAGCTGTTTTCCAACCATCCCAACCCAATCCGGCTTTGTTTCGGGAACAATAACCAAGGAATTCATCAACAGTCCATTGGTTTTCTGTGGCTACTTGAGGCAGTAATGTCCCATGATGCAACCCCTGCTTAATATAGATGCCATGGTCACCTAAAATGATGTCATCTTTACTTTTAATCCGCTTCATTGGGGTTAATACAGATATTTCAATGGACAACTGATTGAGTTCATTTGCTTTTACCGATTCAAACCGACTATCTTGTGTTGCAGCGGCAACCACCATTTTCTGAACCATCTTGTAAAGTGGTTCATCAGCATCGAATCGACCAATGCATCCCCGTAGCTTTTTATGGTTGTGTAAGGTCACAAATACCCCAGTGGGGGTTTGTAAATTTTTTGAAAAGAACTCCTTAGAAGGCTTAAAGGACTTATTTTGATTTAAAAGTGTTTCAATAGTATTTCTGGCAAGTAGGAGCAAATCACTTTTATCTTTTTCAGTTAATTGGAACAGAGCACTTTCTTCGTTTTTTTTTATTGCTGCAAACGACCAATAACCCACTACTCTTTGGTGATCGCCCCAATCACTATCACCGGAATTCATATATTTGATGGCTTCAATTCTTATGTTTAGGTTATTTTCAGTTAGATAAAGTAAAGTATATATTGCTGAAATTCCACAAGCACTTGTAGCTAGGTTTGGCATATTCCCTCTTTTATTTTGCTCCGCAGCATCCCGAACCATTTGTACCTTATTTGTTATGATAGATTCTTTCATTATAGAATCAGCTCGAATAGCATCCTTATAATTTGGGAAATGTGAAAAATCAGAGCTAATTACAAACAGATTGTTTTCATTAAAATAAGGGCTCAGGCTTTGTGCAATTTGTTTTAAATATTCTTCCTTATCAGTACCAATTAAAATGGGTACAATCTGAAATTTATTTATAAGATGAAACTGTAAAAAGGGCAGTTGAACTTCAATGCTATGCTCTTTCCTATGTGTTTCTGGCAATGATTTGAAAACATTGTTTTCAGCAATTAATTTATTTGCTAAATCAATATTCACTGGAACCTCACCAAGAGGAGTTTCATAATTGCCAATATTATAGATTGAAGCTCCTAGTATAGAATAACCATGACTAGGAGCAAGAATAAAAACATTCTCAAATAATTTTGTGGAATCAATTTGTGCATAAGCACTGGCAGCTACTTCGCCTGAAAAAACATATCCCGCATGAGGAACAATAATTGCTTGAATAGTGGCATTATTAAATTCCTTGGTGACGTTATTAAAGTATTTATCTAAAACGAATTTTAATTCATCTAGATTTGCCGGATAGAACCGTCCACTTACAGCAGGTTCTCTATTTATAAGTTTATCCATGGCTTCATTTGATAAATTTTGAGAATTACATCCCATTGCAAATGCAATTAATATCCCGCCGAACACTAAAATAGTGTGATGCACAATCTTATTTTTGAAACAAATTTAGCGATTTTAACCCAAAGAATCCAAATGAGCCATTTTTTTGCGGTACACCCAATCAGAAATTAAAATGCTAATTTCAAATAGAATAAATAAGGGTATAAAAACTAAAGTTAGACTAAAAATATCAGTTGAAGGGGTAATAATTGCGGCAATAACCAATAATAGAACGATAATAATTTTGCGGCTTTTTTTCATTAAATGAGGAGTAATAATTTCAATTTTTGTGAGAAAATATACCAAAACCGGAATTTCGAAAACAATTCCCATTGAAATGCACAAAGTTATTACACTTGACAGGTATGAACTTAGTGTTATGTTATTGATTACTTGTTCACTAACCTGATAATTACCCAAGAAGTTGACCGTTAATGGTACAATTAAGAAATATGAAAATAACACGCCAATGATAAAGAGAAAAGAACAAACTAATACAGCTCCCTGGCTATGTTTTTTCTCTTTTGGGCGGAGTGCGGGTTTAATAAACCGCCAAAACTCGTAAATAATATATGGGCTTGATAAAAATAAGCCCAATGCAAATGACATAGTCATGTGAATGGTAAACTGCCCTGATAAATTTATATTTATAAGCTGCAGTTTACTATTATCAATACATAGAGAAGGGGAGCTGAAAAATTCACCCAGTTTGCATAAAAGCCTGTTTGAAATAAACCAAGGTTCTTTTGGGGCTAATAAAATTTTATCGAAAATAAAATTTTTATTTAAAAAAGCGATAATACTTACACTTATTACCACAATAACTATGCGCACTAATACCCAGCGAAGCGCTTCCAGATGATCCCAAAAGGTGAGTTCGATATTGTTTTTGGAATCTGTCATAATTTGAGATTACAGACGGGCACTATCTTTAATATCTTGTGTAACGGAATTGACTTCTTTTTTGATGTCATTAATGTCTTTTCCCACCTCACTTTCATTGGCTGCTTTTTTAAATTCACGGATTCCTTGTCCAAAACCTCTCATCAATTCAGGTATTTTACGGCCTCCAAAAAATAATAAAACTACCAATAAAATAAGTAAAATCTCTTGACCACCAATCATTCCTAATAGAATAGTATTCATAATGCAATAATTTTAAATTCAACCCAAAACTAAAGAATATTTCCGAAATATCTACATGACAGCATGTAATTATGTCGGGAGTATTTATTGTAATGTTTCAGAAAATGATTGTTTTTATGGCCAATAAAGCCATAATCAAGAATATAATGATTTGTATGTAAACGTAAAAAGTTTATTTTTGTACAAGGGATGTTAATTAAAAGGATTCATTTATTACAAAATTATGAAAGAAGAAAAGTATTGGAATGAGGAGTGGAAACGCTTTACTCTTCCAGGGATGCGCATTGGAGAGATATATGAGATATCAAACTATGGGCGTGTTAAACATTTTAACAAAAAGTTGAATGATTGGCAGTTTTTAACAACAACCAACCAGTTTAAGGATAAAAGTGGATTTGAATATGTCAATAATTTTAAAAGAGTACCAGGAACCACGAAAAGAGTGACAGATTCTATTCACCGATTGGTAGCAACCGTATACTGCGACCGGCCATCAGAAAGGCATAAATATGTAATTCACAAGGATTTCAATAAGTTGAACAATTATTCGGAAAACCTGAAGTGGGCAACTCAGAGCGAATTGAATCATCACAACAATGTTAACCCAAAAGTTAAATTTTCGAGGGAAAACAGAAAAGGTAATATTACCAATTCTAAACTTACCGAGACTGATGTAATAAGACTTAAGAAGAAAATACGCAGAGGCAAAAATCCTTTGTATAAAATTGCAAAAGAATTTGGAATTACTCATACCCAATTGAACCGAATCCGTAAAGGGGAAAACTGGGGTCATGTAAAGATAGACGACGAGGATTAATAACAAAATATTTGTTGATTGGAAAGAGATCATTTGCCGGGTAGAGGGGAAGGAAAAGTTTTGCCTCTTGTAGAACAGTTCTACACACTTCAGGGAGAAGGTTTTCATACAGGTAAGGCTGCTTATTTTATAAGAATAGGTGGCTGCGATATTGGCTGTCGTTGGTGCGATTCAAAAACTTCATGGAGCCCGGGAATACACCGGTTAGTTCCGGTTGAAGAAATAGTAAAATGTGTGCTTGAAACACCAGCAAAAGCAGTTGTTGTAACCGGTGGAGAGCCTTCTCTTTACAATTTATATCCACTTTGTGATGCCTTAAAAGCACATCAAATTGAAACATTTCTGGAAACTTCGGGTGCTTATCCGTTAACTGGTACTTGGGACTGGATTTGCTTATCGCCAAAAAAGAACCTGCATCCCCAGCCTGATGTTTATAAAATTGCCAACGAATTAAAAGTAATAATTTACGATCCCGATGATTTTGATTGGGCGGAAGAATGTGCAAAGCGAATCAATTTACAGTGCCTTAAATTCCTTCAACCGGAATGGAGCCGGTTCAGCATAAACATTGGACCGATTGTGGAATATGCAAAATCGCACCCTCAATGGATGGTATCGCTGCAAGCGCATAAGTTTATGAGGATTCCATAAGATAGTCCGCTTGGAACTATGTTTTACTTTTAATCTGTTGTTAGAAATCTAATCTACTGATATTCACGGTGTGCCTCCATAATTAAAATTACCAACTCAGGTTTAATAAGCGACTTATAAACAAGAAGTTACGCTGTGAATAGTGGATATTAGGTTTTGTCAAGCCGTTCCGCTTTAAGTACGCCTTTAATTTTATTAATATTGACAAGAAGGGTATCGAGGTGACTTAGACTTTTAACAAAGACACTAATAAAACCTTGGAATAATCCATCTTTGGTGTTAATAGCCAGCGAGCGCATATTCACTTGGTTGTCTTTTGACAATACTTCTGAAATATGGCTGATAACTCCAATTTTATCGATACCCGTAACGATTATTTCCGCTAAAAATGTGGAATCCTTGCTATCGTCGGTCCAGCGGGCAGGAACAATTCGGTAAGAGTAGCGGCTGAACAGATCTTTGGCATTTGGGCAATTTTGGCGGTGTACTTGAATGCCTCTATCAACCGTAACAAAACCGAATATCTGGTCACCAGGTATGGGGCGGCAACATTGAGCCAGTTTATAGTCAATGTTTGAAAGGTTTTTGTCAATAATAAGGTAATTGTCGCCCGATGATTTTTGCGGTACATATTCAACGGCACTCAGTTCTTGAGTTTCAATTTGCTTTATTTCGTCTTCTTTCTTTATACCCAATAAAAATTCTTTAACCAATTGAAGATCCAGTTTTTCATCAGCAATGTCTTGATAAAAATCGAGCGCTCTTTTGTATTTAAAATGAGTGATCAACCTTACATTATCCTGATCGTTAAAATCGATTTTCAATTGCGAAATTTTGCGCTCCAGCATCTCCTTTCCAAGTTCAGCTTGCTTGAACAAACTTTCGTTAATTGCTTTTTTAATACGGGCTTTGGTACGGCTGCTCGCAACAATATTTAACCATTCCAACCGTGGTTTCTGGTTTTTTGAAGTAAGTACTTCAATGGTATCGCCATTTTTAAGCTTATACTTTATAGGAACAATTTTTTCATTAACACGCGCACCAGTGCAGGTATTGCCAACATTGCTATGAACCGAATAGGCAAAATCGAGAACAGTGGCACCCTCGCGTAATTTTTTGATGTCACCTTGTGGTGTAAAAACAAATATTTCAGTTGGTTCTAAAGCTTGTCCTTGATTTTGAAACTGTTCTACTGCTTCCGGATCTTTATTTTCGAGAATATCCCGGATATTCCGCAACCAATCTTCATGCGATTCTGCTTTGCCCGATTCTTTATATTTCCAATGGGCAGCATCGCCTTTTTCGGCAATGTCATCCATTCTGGCGGTTCGTATTTGAATTTCAACCCAGCGTTTGTCGGGCCCAATAACTGTTGTATGTAGCGATTCATAACCACTGGAGCGGGGAGTGGATATCCAATCGCGAAGACGTGTAGGATTTGGCGAATAAATATTTGTTACCAGACTGTAAACGTTCCAGCAATCTTCTTTCTCTTTCTCAAGGGGCACATTTCGTAAGATTATCCGGATAGCGAATAAATCGAATATTTCAGAAATGTCAATATCCTTTTTATATATCTTATCATAAATTGAATTTACTGATTTGGGCCGTCCTTTTATTTCATACTGATATCCTTTTTCGTCAAGAATTTGTTTTATAGGATCCGAAAACAATTCAATATACTTTTCCCGTTCCTTTTTAGTCTCTTTTAATTTTCGGGCAATGCTAAAGTATGCTTCTGAATCAATATGCCTCAGAGAGATATCTTCCAGTTCCGTTTTAATATGATATAAACCAAGCCGGTGGGCAATGGGTGCATACAATAACCGGGTTTCCTGAGCAATTTTCGATTGCTTTTCGGGATCAAATTTTTTAATTTTACGGATGTTGTCTAACCTGTCAGCCAATTTCAAAAGGATAACCCGAACATCGGAACTAATAGTTAACAGGAGTGCAATAAAATTCTCGCTGTTAAGTGATATTTTTTCGGTATATAGTGAACTGATTTTATTTAAGCCGTTTAGTAATGCAACCACATCACTGCCAAATAATTTCTCAATTTCTTTCTCTTTTAATAGCTCATCATAATATAAGCTGTGCAGCAAAGATGCAATGACTGTGTTTTTTCCGAGCCTGATTTCTTGTGAAATAATAAGCGCTACTCTTAACGAATGCATGATGTAAGGTTCCCCTGAAGCACTGGTTTTCTTTTCTGAGTAATTCCAGACTACTTGAAATGCTTGATTAATTTGCTCAGTTTCATGCAATTCAAAAAGTTTATTACAGGTGGTATCTAATTCAAGCTTAAGTTTACTTACTTCTATTGGAAATGTTTCTGAAATACTCATCGGCTACTTAATGATATAAAGCGTAAAATTAAAAAACATTTCAAATTATTACTAGTAGTGCATTTATTGTGTTAAAAATTAACAATGGATGAAACCGCTTCGGTAAAGCCACTTTCATTATTTGATTTAACAAGGCGATGTTTCTCTTTTAATTCTTTGGGGGCATTGTTTACAACAAAACTAATATCCGTATGGTTCAATAAATCGGTATCGTTGTAATCGTTACCAATACCCATGGAAACGGCATGGTTCATTTTCAGGTGCTTGCAAAGCCAAATCAGACCATTTGCCTTTGACACTGATTTATGAAATATTTCCATCCACATAGATTTGTGGTTTATGGGTGAGGTGGTTAAAATGGTTTTAGCAAATGACATTTTTGTTTGAAGTTCATCAAACAAATTAATGTGATTGTTTAAAAGAGCAATTAGTTGGGTAGCTTGATTTGGTATTTTATTCGGATTAAATGAAGTTACAAAATCTTTATAAAATGCGGTATAATTTACCAAATCATCAGCCAATGGATGTGGCGCATGGAGCAATAAATGATGATTGTTGGGAATTGGCAGGTGAACCGAAAAATTTAGTTCATAATGCAACAGAATTTTAATGGATAATTCCAATTCCTTCTTTTCAAGATGTTGGGTATGGAGTATTTGTTTTGAATTCCAATCCATTACACCGGCACCTGAAGAAAAAATGACATAATCAGCAGGAAAATCAATTGGAAGTATTTTAAGTAATGAATAATAATTTCGTCCGGTGGCCACCACCCTCAATATTTTCATCTTATGAAGCTGTTCAAGCGTTTGCAAATCGAGGGAGCTAACTTTTTTCTCATCGTTTAAAAGCGTACCGTCAAGGTCAAAGGCTATTATATCAACTACTTCAGTGGGCATTCAATAGAAATTTAAATTAGTTCAAGATAAATAAAACCAAACAACCTTTCAATTTATTTAATTTGAATTTTCATCCATAAAAGATTATTTTATCTTTGAGACCAATCAACTAAAAGTCAATACCAAAATGATATCATTTCCTTGGAAACAATTTTGCATCCTGATGCTTTCTCTCTTTTTACTGATTGGATGTGGATCCAAGCGTTACGCAAAAAAGGGATTGGAATTTGAAAAAGCCGGTTTTTTTGAAAAGGCTGCCGAAATGTATTATCTATCGGCGGTAAAAAACCCAAAGAATTTGAATGCTCAAGTGGGCTTGAAAAAAAATGGGCAAATTACCTTGGATAATAAGCTGGAAGCATTTATGGAATTTTACAATTCCGATGAGATTAAAGATGCCGTTTACAAATATATTGAATCAGTTAAATATTTCGAAAAAGTTGAAAGGGCTGGCATTAACCTTGATTTTCCTAAAGAGTATGAAGATCATTTTATAGAAGTTAAAACACTTTATCTTGAGAGAAGATATATTGATGCCTACGCTCAAATCGATCAGGAAAAATTTTCTCAAGCCGAAATAATTCTCAATGAAATATTAATACTTCAACCGGGCTATCAAAATGCAGAAGAACTCAAGAATACGGCGCATTTTGAGCCCATCTACCGAAATGCCAAAGAGTTATTAGAAGTTGAAAAATATCGTACATCTTACCTGAAATTTCAGGAAATTCTTACTAAGCTGCCTAATTACAAAGATTCAAAAGAGCTTTCCGATTTAGCACTGAGCAAAGCCTTGATTACTATTGCCGTGGTCGATTTTTCAAATCAGACTAAACAAAAGGGGATTGAAATCTTGCTGCAAAGTCGTATTGAGAAACTAATAACAGAATCAAAGTCCCCCTTTATTAAATTGGTTGATAGGGGAAGTAGTCAGCAAATTGTAAGCGAACAGGTACGTGTACTGGAAGGAAAAGTAGAAAGTCAAAGTGGTTCAATAACTGGAAAAATTCTTGGAGCTAAAGCATTGCTGACAGGTGAAGTAAAGCAATATAACTCCAATGTTACTAGTATTGAAAAGATAGAAAGAAAAGGTTATATCAAAATGGTAATAAAAGCTAAGGATGGCATTAAAGATTCTATAATTTATAAAAAGACCCGATATTTTGAGTACAATCAAAACAACTTTTTATCGATTCATTTTCAATTTAAACTTGTTTCTTCAGAAACCAGCGAAGTGATGGTTTCCGATGCTATATCTATTGAAACATCTGACAAGGTATATTATGCTGCCTACGATGGAAATAAATCAAACCTAATTCCCGGTCATTGGGAATTTATCGATAAACCGTCAGTGAACGATATTATAAAAGATACACCGACAGATAGAAAAAGATTGGATGATCTTTTTAATAGCCGTCAGCAATTACAAACCATAGAAGCTTTATCAAAAGAGGCTCAAATATCGATTTCACAACAAGTGGTTCTAAAAATTGAAAGGTATGATCCGGAACATTAGTATATTGTTAGTATTTCTTCTAATTGGCTGTGGAACCAGTAAACAGGTAACACCATTGCCGGTTTTACCTGATTGGGTTCAGAAAAAGCCGGTTTCAAACGAATATTACTATGGTATTGGTTCAGCACCCAAAAATGGTTCAGTGACTGATTATCAGGGTAAGGCTAAAACAAAAGCATTGGCAGATTTATCGAGCGAGATAACTGTTGCTATTTCTTCAAAAAGTGTGCTACACCAATTTGAGAGCTCTCTGGGATATTCTGAGGCTTTTGTTTCCACTACTAAATCGGAATCGAAGGAGGATTTGGAAGAGTATGAATTGATACAAACTTTTGAATCTGAAACACAGTATTATGTTTGGTATCAATTGTCAAAAGATAAATTTCAAAACATTAAGGATAAACGGAAACAAGCTGCTATAACTAAGACCTTGGATTATTATTCGAAAGCTCAACATGCTCGCTCGAGTCTATTATATTATGAGTCAGTTAGCTTTTATATTAAAGGTTTGGAGACTATAAAACCTTTTTTATCAGAATCACTTGAAGTGAATTATCAGGGAAATACGCTTTATTTGGGTAATGAACTTTTCACTGGATTGCTTTCGGTTATTAACGATATTACTATTAACCCCAATCAATCGGAACGAGTTATAAAAAATGGAATGCCCATATCATCGGATAAATTAGAATTCAAATGTTTAAATGGGAGCAACCAGACATTGTCAGGAATTCCCTTAGTTTTTACTATGGGTCAACGTCCATTGCTTAATAATACAGCTGAAACCAATTTAAACGGAACAGTTAGCTATCAAATGAATAAGTTTTCGAGTTCAAATCAAATCGAATATTTTGTAGCAACAGTCGATTTTGCAAATAAAGCCTCTCAAATTACTTCTGATCCCGTTTTTAGGAAATTGCTCCGTAAAATTGAGCCACCCAAAGGGCAAATAATTTTTCGTATTATCAAGCCCTCATTTTATATTGTTACCAATGAAAAAAATTTGGGATTGGATATGAGTTATAAAATTGCTGAACCAAAATTAAAACTCCTTTTTGAGCAATTAAGTTTTCCGGTTGTCATGAAAAGAGAGCAAGCTGATTTTATTATAGAATTGAATATCAATACATTTGAATCGACAAAAAATGAACGGATATGTTATTCTCAGTTGAAAGGAGAAATAAACTTTTTTAATTCACAAGGCCAACTAGTTTAT
>JAIFNJ010000200.1 GCA_020047835.1 Bacteroidota bacterium | reverse complement strand
CGAACTATCTGAAATAAAGTACGTGTTGGGATTCTCGTTCTTGCAAACCTGATATAAATATTGGCCGTTACTACTTTTTACTCCACCAACAAAAATTATGACGTCGAAATTTTTAGCAAATTTTTTCAACCAAGGTTCCCTGTTTGAAACTTGCCGGCAAATGGTATCGTGAATTTTAAGCGGCGCTTTTGCTTTTTTTTGCATCTCATCGCACAGAAAATGGTAGGCATCCATGGAACTGGTAGTTTGCGAAAACACTTCCATGGGTTGAGTAAAATCAAGGTATTTAAAATCTTCCATGTTTTCAATCACTAGGGCCTCATTGTTGGTTTGTCCTACAAGTCCAATCACTTCGGCATGACCTTTTTTACCAAAAATAACCACCCTTCCGTTATTTTTTGATAAGGTTTCCCATGCTGCTTTTACCCTTTGTTGCAGTTTTTGCACAACAGGACAGGTGCCATCGCTTAGATGTAATTTATTTTTGCTAATAATGCTATAGCTTGCAGGAGGTTCTCCGTGCGCCCGGAATAAAATATTTGAATTTTTAATTTTTGAAAACTCATCCAAATCAATCGTTTTTAAACCCAATGCTTTCAACCGATCCATTTCCTGATGGTTGTGGACCGTATCGCCCAAGCTGTATATAGGTTCTCCTTTTTTTAACTGATCTTCGGCTAATTGCACCACACGGGCTACACCAAAACAAAACCCTGATAACGGATCTATTTCAATGCTTACCTGAGTGCCCCTAAAGGTAAGTTCGTTATTTGTTTCGCTGGTTGACAAGTTCAATTAGTTTATCGAGTTGTTCTTTTTTGGTTAAATAGCTATTATCTAGAATTACCGCATCATCGGCTTTTCGTAAGGGTGAAATTTCGCGGTTGGCATCCATATAATCCCGTTTTTCAATGTTGTCCAATACTTCCTGAAACGAAACCTCTAGTCCGGCTGCCTTTATTTCGTCGAAACGTCTTTGCGCCCTCACTTGGGCTGATGCGGTCATAAATATTTTGAGTTCGGCATTCGGGAAAACCACGGTTCCTATATCGCGGCCATCCATTACAATGCCGCCATTTTTACCCATTTCCTGTTGCAGCTTCACCAACTTTTCGCGCACAAAACCAATCTTGCTCACAGCACTCACATTGTTTGAAACGGCCAGGGTTCGGATTTTGTCTTCCACCTCTTGATGATTCATCCAGGTAATGTATCGTTGATTTGCAGCATCAAACGTGAAATGAACGGTAAAATCCTGTATGGATGTTTTAAGTTTTTCCTCGTTCACATAGTCACCTTCGATTAAGTCATTAACCATGCAAAACAGGGTAACCGACCGGTACATGGCACCACTGTCGATATAAGTATATCCCAGCACTTTAGCAAGATCTTTTGCCACGGTACTTTTTCCGCACGAGGAATGTCCGTCGATGGCAATAGTCAGTTTTTTTGTTCGATTTCCCATTTATTTTTTATCAGCGGTCAAAGTTATAAAGAAATGGTAGTTGAAGAATATCTTTCCACTTAATTTTTGAACTGCTTTGGTATTAACAATCGAGGCCTCCCTCCAACCCCAAATAATTTGAATGCAAAGGTTTTCAAAGTTTTTTTCGGAACAAGCCCTTTCATTTGATCAGAAGCAAATGAGTGAAGCATGTAACTCTTATTTAAAACTATGTAACATTTTAACATACAAAGATATCGACCTTTGTACAATAAAAATATTTATGAAAATGAATCCATTTAAAATAGCCATAACCACGTTGCTTCTATTCATGTGGAATGCAAATTTCGGACAAGCTCCAGACTTAGGGACGGCGTCAACTTATTCCGTTTTTACTAAAATTGGGGCATTTACCAATACCGGGGCATCAGAGATTAATGGCAATATTGGTACTCATGCCGGAGCTTTATCTGGATTTCCTCCGGGTTTTGTGAATGGAGAAACCCATGTTGCGGATGCTTTTACATTGCAAGCCGGAAGCGATGTTGAAACTGCTTATAGCTATCTTGCTGCTATGTCTTGCGGAAGTACCATTGGAACTGGTTTAGGAAATGGTCAACTATTAACTTCAAATGTTTACTGTTTGAATACTGCAGCAACGTTGAGTGGTGAATTGATTTTAGATGCACAGGGTGATGCCAATGCACTGTTTATTTTTAAAATTGAAGGAGCCTTTTTGATTGATCCATCGGCAACTATTTTATTATTGAATTCGGCTTCTTCTGCCAATGTATATTGGCAGATAAATGGGGAATTCTCATTGGGAGCTAATTCCGTATTCAAAGGCACTGTTTTGAACACCGGCGAAATAAATATGTTAACAGGTTCTTCGCTTGAAGGAAGGGCCCTTTCCCGCCAAGGAGCTATTAATATTTACGGGGTACAAACTGCTATTTCCAATGAAACACCTTTATCCATTGAATTAATTTCATTAACTGCCCGTTTTAGTCAGCAAACGGTTTTACTAAAATGGAGTACAGCTTCCGAGTCCAACAATGATTATTATACATTGGAGCGAAGCAACGATGGAATTGAATGGCTTATAATAGGCAAAATTGATGGGGCGGGAAACTCTATTGGTATATTGAATTATAACTTTAGCGATGTAAATCCAACACAACCTGTTTCTTATTACCGCTTACAACAAACTGACTTTGACGGAAATTCTACGGTTTCAAAAACCATATTTGTTAATACCAAGGATATTGATTTAAATGATTTGACCATATTCCCAAATCCAAGCAATGGAGTATTTGAATTGCAATTCAATAATGATTATGAACTTGTCAATGGATTGATGATAGTGGATGCAACAGGAAAAAAAGTTTATTCTTCAGAAAATTTTCAGACTACCATCGATTTGTCGAACCAAAACAATGGAATGTACTTTCTGAGGTATAAATTGGCTTCAGGTCTATTGGAAAAACGGTTGATTATTAGCAAATAAATGAATTCAGAAGATGCTGATTTAAATAAATGCTATATAATCCGATAAATTTCCATGATGCTTTCCAGAATTTTGTCAAAGTCAATTTTCAGGTCAATCAATTTTCCGCTATGGATATCAAATACCCAACCATGAACGGTTAAATGTCTATCTTTATAAGCCTTTTGCACGTCGGATGTTTTCAGCACATTCACGCATTGTTCCTGTACGTTCAGTTCTACCAACCGTTTGTATTTTTCTTCTTCATCGTTAATAGAGGCTAACTCGTCTTTATGAATGCGATACACATCGCGGATGTTCCGCAGCCAAGGGTTTAAAATGCCCATATCGGCCGATTGCATGGCGGCTTTAACGCCAGTACAGTAGTAATGGCCACACACCACAATGTGGTTCACTTTTAAATTGGTCACCGCGTAATTGATAACCGACATGGCACTCAAATCGGTGTTTGGAACCATGTTGGCTATGTTGCGGTGCACAAAAACTTCACCGGGTCGCACACCCATCAATTCTTCAGCCGATACCCGGCTGTCGGAACAACCAATATAAAGAATATCCGGATTTTGGCTCTTCGACAGGTTTTTAAAATATGCTGCATCAATGTGAAGCTTTTCTTCAATCCATTGTTGGTTGTTGGTAAAAATCTGGGCTATGTTCATGTAGTTAAACCTTTTGTTTGAGAATCAAGTTATACAACTTAGCTATTAGTTTCATGTGATGGTAACAATTACACGGGAAATATAGTTCATTTTCAAGTATTAGCTGCTATTGGTAGTAAATCACAGTTAGTGTTTTTTGTTTGAAGCCTATTATTTCAATTGTTCAGTTTTTCACGTTCTCTAACAATAAATTCATTGAGCGTTGTTGGTTTCTTACCCGTGATTTCTTCATAAAAATTGGATATACGAGGAGGTTTTTGAAACCGTGGTAAAAAATGGAGCATAATCATCACCAAAATCATCCCTTTGTCCATACCTTCCCTTTTTTTGATTTGATAGAACCGAAAAGGATTGGTATTGTCAAAATGAATTGGGTTTTCAATGATACGGTTTATGGCATCTGTAACTTCATAGAAATTTCTGTTTTCATACCCGGTAAGTTCAATGGCTTGGTTTTTATTCGATTCAAAATTTCCTAAAAGCAACGCTGTGGTTTCTCCAATATTTTCCACATCAATCCAGTTAAACAAGGCTTTACCTGCCGGTAAAATAATTTTCCGCTTCTTTTGGATATCTTCTAAAAGCGTGGTGGTAAGGTTTTGCATGAAATAACTGGGTCGTAGAAAAATATATTCCAACTCAAACTCCCTGATCAGTTTTTCAATTTTATGGTGAGGTATTATACTGCTTTTTTCAGCTCCCTGAACCGAAAGAAAAACAACCTGATGGATGCCTTTCTCTTTTATTTTGGCAAGCAGTGGCTTGAAAAACTTATTTATATCGGAAATATGGGGCGGACGCAAAAGAAAAAGCAGGTCAATGTCAGTTAACGCTTTGTCAAAGGTTTCAGGGTTCTCAAAATCAAAATTCGCATATTCAAGATTTGGGAGCCGCCCAAACAACTTCTTAGCTTTTTCAACCGACCGAACCCCAGCAATTATGGTGTTTTGGGAATTTGTTTTAAAAAGAAACCGGACTACTTCAAAACCTATGTTTCCAGTAGCTCCGGTTATCAATATTTTTTTCATTAAAATCGTTTTGCTTTTTAACTTTTAGTAAACCAGTGTTTGAATGGAACGAGCCAAAATTTCAACGGTTGTTTTGGTAGAGCCTACATAAAGATTATAAGTTATCGGGCCATCGCTTTCATTCATTACCACGGTTACCATGGTTCCATCGGAATTCAGAAACGAAGTGCTGATTAGCTGGCTCCGGCTGCATGCAGTGCTAACCCGTTTGGCATCAGGACGGATGAATTTCGAAAAATGACCGATGTAATAATACGATGGAGTGTAAATCAATTCTCCGGTACGGGTATCGCCATGGATAGGGGCAAAACAAAAATTACCCACATGGTTTGGTCCACCGGTCTCATCCAGCAGGATGTTCCAATCAGTCCAGGCAACGGTTCCGTTATTGAAGTCATTAATCATTGACCGGCCATACCGTTCGCCATTGGTCCACAATTGAAGTTTTTCAAAATTGAACCGTTCGTTACACCCTTCGGTAAATATCAAATTTTTGTCGGGATAATCTTCATTTACTTTTCCTACGTTATCGAACATGGGATTACCGCCGCTCCAGCTCTCGTACCAATGGAATCCCATTCCCCAAGCATATTTCGATGCAGCAGGATCATCAAAAATTACACTGGCACGCTGAGTCATTAAATCGCGGTTGTGGTCCCACACAATGATTTTTTTGTCGCCGAGGCCTTCCTTTTCCATAATGGGGCCCAGAAAGTTCTTTAAAAAATCGCGTTCTTCTTCAGCCGAATAGATGCACGATTCCCAGGTTTGTTTGGCCATGGGTTCGTTTTGAACCGAAATAGCCCAAACAGGAATTCCTTCCTTTTCGTATGCTTTTACAAACTTGGTAAAATAGGTGGCCCAACTTTCATAAAAAGCCGGCAATAATTTGCCCCCTTTTAACATGTTGTTGTTATCCTTCATAAAGGCCGGGGGGCTCCATGGACTAGCGTAAAATGTAAGTTTTCCACCTGCCGTTTTAATGGCTTGTTGAATCAGTGGAATACGGAACTGTTTGTCGTGTTCTATACTGAACGATTTCAATTCTTTGTCGCCTTCAGTTACATAGGTATAGCTTCCACTGCTAAAATCACAACTGTGTATGTTGGTTCGCGCTAACGTATATCCAATTCCTTTGGCTTGGTCAAAATAGGCATTTAAAAATTCCTGTTGCTTGGTTTTTGGCAATTTGGCAAAAACCTCAGCGCTGGCGTCGGTTATAGCTCCACCAATACCAATAAAGGTTTGATAGGTTTTGCCTGGGTTCACAAAAACACAAACTTCGGTTTCAAAGGGTTGCACCGCTGGGGCAAAAACCAGCTTATTGGTTTGGGCCAACCGTTGATTGGCACTTTCGGAGGTGGTGTAAACAGTGACACTTTTACCGTCGGTGGTGAATTTTTGTTGTGCATTCGATTCTGCTTTTTCCTGACAAAAAGCGGGAGCCAAAAACAGGGCACCTAACATTACAAGAATTGATTTTTTCATCATTTTAATTTTTTGATACGATTATTATTAGTTTAGCTTCATTAACCGATGCGTCAAACACGGTTTTGTAAATTATTATTTGAAAAACAACCTGCCAACAAATTTAATTTTTTAATTGGTGACTGGATATTAAAGTGCAGAAATTTATGGAGCGGCTAAAATTATTTTGCCAAGATGAAGTCACAACTTTATTTGCATTTTTTGCCTTAACATTTTATGATTTGGGGGACTTTTTGGAAATAAAAAACCCCTGAAAATTCAGAGGTTTTGTTGACCCATAAGGATTCGAACCTTAACTGGCTGAACCAAAATCAGAAGTGCTACCATTACACCATGGGTCAGTACCAATAATGTGGGTGCAAAAGTAAATTATTTTTTTTCCCTTGCAAAAGAAATCAAAAGAAAATTATTTGTCATTTTCACGTATTTAATTTAATGGCAGAAAAAATGATTTATATAATTGATTTATAACATTTTAATGTATTTTATTTTCTAAGATTCCAAGATGCTTTTTTATGTTTGAAATAGTTGGCATCTTTGTTTTTTACTTTTTAATATGAATATTCATCGACCTCCTAAATGGTTAAGGGCACTTTATTACAGTGTGGATTGGAAAATTAAGGACCAACCCAACAGTTTGTATCTTACTTTTGATGACGGGCCTACCCCCGAAGTTACTGAATGGGTATTGGATCAACTGGATTTGTACCAAGCCAAAGCCACTTTCTTTTGCATTGGTCGCAACGTGGAACGATATCCCGAAATTTATTCCAAAATCTTTGAAAAGGGTCATGGAGTGGGGAATCACACCTACAGTCATTTAAAAGGTTGGCAAACGCCCACTTCGGAATATGTTGACGATGTGGAGTTGGCCTCGCAGTTCATTCAATCTTCGCTTTTCAGGCCGCCTTACGGACGGATAAAAAGAAGACAAATAAAAAAATTAAAGAAGTTGGGTTACCGCATGTTCATGTGGGATGTGCTTTCAGAAGACTACAATGCCACCATTGGTCCCGAAAAATGTCTGGGGTATGTAATTAAATATACCGAAGCCGGATCCATTATTGTGTTCCACGATTCGGTTAAAGCCAGCTCAAATTTGTATGCCGTATTGCCAACTGTTTTAAAATATTATAAAGAAAAAGGATTTGTATTTCGGGAATTGAAATGATTTTATATATTTGCACCGCTGTTTTGGGGGATTAGCTCAGTTGGCTAGAGCGTTTGGCTGGCAGCCAAAAGGTCATCGGTTCGATTCCGATATTCTCCACAAGAACCCACTAAAAGTGGGTTTTTTGTTATATGGCTTTTTATACGTATGTACTATATTCTGAAGGATTTGATCGTTTTTACTATGGCCAAACAGGGAATCTCCATTCCCGGTTAGAAAAACATAATTCAGGCAAAGTACCTTCGACAGCCACTTATTTACCTTGGTGCTTATATGCTTATAAAGAGTTTGATTCTCGTTCAGAAGCATTTATAATGGAGAAAAAACTAAAAAACCTGAAAAGCAGACTACGGGTATCTGATTTTATTAAAAGTAACGGTTTTATTGTGATTCTATAATTGCGGAATGGAGTTTTGGCAGGTCCCGTAAAAACAGAAATCTTTGATTTCATTTTTTTACGTGGATCCTCGAGAATTTAGGCAAATTTTCAATTTGCAAATTCTCGGGACAGCCAAAAGGTCATCGGTTCGATTCCGATATTCTCCACACTACTAGTAAAAGACTTACAAAGTAAATTTGTAGGTCTTTTTTATTTGCAGAAACAAAAACAGCTAGTTTACGATACGGATTGAAAACATTATACAGATGGGATCACCAAATTTTTTTGGTTCTATAGTTATCTTTAACCCATTAACCTTGAGCAGGTAATGTAAAATAAAAGCAACTTCCCTTGTTTACTTCGCTTTCAACCCATATTTTACCTCCATGGGCAGTTACAAAATCGTTACAAATTTTAAGTCCCAAACCACTGCCTTTTTCATTGTTTGTGCCAGTGACATTGTAATTTGAATGGGAACTAAATAAGCTGCCAATTATATTCTCAGGTATTCCAATTCCTGAATCCGCTATGCTTATTTCAATAAAATTACCCATCCATTTCGATTTCAATGCAATACTCCCGCCTTGTGGTGTAAATTTAATGGCATTAGTTAATAAATTTCTAGCTATGGTTGACACCATATATAAATCGGCAACAACAATACTTTCGGAATCAATTTCATTGAATATTGTCAACCTTTTTCCTTCTGTTAAATCATTTAACAAATAAATAACCTCATCAATTGGCTGCTTAAGCCGGAACGGCTGAAAGTTTGTCTTAAGATTTCCTGATTGCATTTTCGACCAATCGAGCAGGTTTACGAGCAGGTTGTTTAAATTGGTAGCCGATTGATTCATAGCTGCCAGATAGCTTTTTGTTTTTTCCTTATCCAATGCTTCAAACTTAGTTACCAATAGCTCGGAAATACCCACTAAACCGTTAAATGGGCTGCGTAAATCATGAGCAATAATAGAGTAAACCAAATCGCGATGTTCTTGCGATTTTTTGAGCTCAACGGACTGTTTTATTAATTGTTCCTCAATTTGATTTGAAAATTTTTTGAAAAACAGTATGGCAATAAAAGCACCCATGAACGCAATAAAGACATTCAAGCTTCTAAGGAATTCTGTGTAATTGGAAGGAAGTTTATATATAGGTTCTGTAAAGGCAGGAAAGAACTCAATTGAGCAATAAATTATCAAATTTAATCCGATAAAACCAATCAGATAACTTTTTTGCTTGAAACTATACACAAACAATGGAATAAGTGCAAACAATAAAATATATACCTGGGAATTTGCCGCTTTGCCAAAAAGGAGTGTGGAATTTATGGCAAGATAAAGAGGGAAAATTAAGATCAAAAGTATTTTAGCAAGATTAAAAAGCCGTTGCTTATTTAGCAGAAGAATCCCAAAAGTTAAAATTGCACAGGAAAAATAAAAAGCAATGGCAACAAAATAGGTCGAAGCATCAATAAAACAATATAAAATTCCATAAAAACTCAAGTTTAAAATACCAATCAAACCAATGGTATTTACCATTTTTATTCTGCGGATATCTCCCGATGAAAGAGTATTAATTTCATTTTCAGATAATTCAATCTGAAAAAACCTAGAAAGTATTGAAATAATATTTTTCATTATCGTTCCACCTCGAATACTGAATTTTATATGCCGGGGCTAAATGTAACTAATTTATCTGAAATAACTATACACACAGCAGTTATCCTTCGATTTGTTCAACTCTGGGTCACAATTCATTGTATTTTTTATTGGAATTATAACTTTTTTCCAGCGGATATTTTAAGGCATTCTTGGCTACTTTATCATTAATGGCTTCCAGTAAATCAATGCCAAAATGTTCCGAAATGTAAATCAGGTAAACCGCAATATCAGCTATTTCGTCTTTTACATCCTCTTTTATAATATGTGATTGTTGCTCTTTGTCTTTCCATAGAAGCAATTCCTGCAATTCTGCCACTTCAATGTTTAGGGCTAAAAGCAAATCTTTAATCTGATGAAATTGCTTCCAGTTCCGTTCTTCGCGGAATGAAATTACTTTATCGTGAATATCAATGTAGTTCATTGTTTTTTAATTGAAGGTTTCAGTTTACTAAAATAGATAAATTCCGATTGCATCTTGATATAAAAGTTGGTTGTATTTAACGTATGAATCCATTACAGAAAATGATATTTCAATGGTAATGGTTACTTCATAAAAAAATATTTGTTACTTTCGTTTTAAAACCTAAATTGAACCCAAGCTATGAGAACGAATTCAGAGCCGTTTTTTTCACATCTTACAAGACAACTATTCATTATTCCCTTGGTGGTATTTATTGGCTGTTCACAAAGTGGACAAAAACAAGCTGCTTCAAGCGAT
>JAIFNJ010000254.1 GCA_020047835.1 Bacteroidota bacterium | reverse complement strand
CCTGTAGGGATGGCGTTTTGAAATATCATCTTTTATTTCCTTGTCGTATAGAATGCGTCCTTGTTCCAAATCGGCGTAAACCATTTTACCCGGCTGAACGCGCCATTTTTTAATAATTTTTTCCGGCTCAATGGGTAATGCTCCCGCTTCAGACGAAACAATAATCCTATCGTCGTTAGTAAGAACCATCCGTGAAGGCCGCAAGCCGTTTCTATCTAAAAGGGCACCAACAATTTTACCATCAGTAAAACAGATAGAAGCAGGGCCATCCCATGGCTCCATAATGGAGGCGTGGTATTCGTAAAATGCTTTTTTTGGAGCATTCATTTTGCGTGTTTCAGCCCAAGCCTCAGGAACCAGCATCATAAGAACATGAGGCAACGACCGTCCTCCCATTACCAGTATTTCTACCATGGAATCCAGGTTTCCTGAATCGGAATTGGTTTCGTCCATAATAGGACGCAGTTTGAGCATCTCTTCGGGAGTAAACTTGGTACTTTCCAATAAGGTTTCATTGGAGCGCATCCAGTTTACGTTACCCCGGATGGTGTTAATCTCACCGTTGTGTGCAATGTATCGGAATGGTTGCGCCAGTCGCCACTTTGGAAAGGTATTGGTGGAAAAACGGGAGTGAATCAATGCAATGGCCGAATTGAGCCGCTTGTCAACTAAATCGGTATAGTATCCACGACATTGGTGGGTGCGGAACTGTCCCTTATAAACAATGGTTTTATAGGAAAAAGAAGTAAAATAGAACTCCTTGCTATCATTTAGCAATTGTCGGTTGATAGAATGGGCACTGTATTGGCGCAAAACAAACAATTTGCGCTCCAAATCCATTTCAGTTATTTTATTTCTATGCGAAACAAAAAGTTGTTCCACTTTGGGTTCTTTTTGCAGGGCTGTTTCACCCACCACTTGCGAAATTCTGGGAACATCACGATAGCCTAAATTTTCGAAGCCCAATTCCGCAACGTGCACATTGAGCAGCTTCCGGCACTCTTCACGAAGTTTTACATCGCCCGGAAAGTAGATCATCCCCACTCCATAAGACCCAAAAACAGGCAAGTTGATTCCAATCTTATCACATTCAGCACGGAAAAACTTATCGGGTATCTGAATTAAAATTCCTGCACCATCGCCAGTTTCCGGGTCACTACCAATGGCACCACGATGTTCCATATTCTCGAGCATGGTTAAGGCATCCTGAACCAGTTGATGTGATTTAACACCTTTAATGTTGGCAATAAACCCAATTCCACACGCATCCGATTCGTATTGCGGCGTGTACATCCCTTTCTGATTCTGCTCTCCCGGTTCCTGTGCTTCTCTCTTTTGTTCCATAACCCTTGCTCCTTTTTCCTTGTATCATAGCTGCTCAACCTTTTGATGGGTTGATTTGCTTTTATTAAATATATGATATGAATTTAAATACCCTTTTTAATATAATTATGCAAAACCTGCACTTTGAACACAAAATAAGCACATTAATTGGTATATTAGTTACAGATTGTAAGTAATTATATCAAATAAATTTAAAACTGTATAAATCCTTAGGAATAACCTCTGAATAATAAACGCTTTGGGGCATTAGCAAACGTTTGAGTGAAATAAGGTAATTGGTGGGCTTTGCAATAGAGAATACAATGGATTGAGCGGTTGTCTTGAAATGCTTGAATATTAAAAAGGCTGTCTTTTACCGACAGCCTTTACATATATTTGGATAAGATGCAATAACTATTTTATGCTTTCGCCTCTTCTTTAACCGGAAACATCAATGATAGAGCCACGCTGGCAAACAGCACAAACAAAATAAAATATAGCGAATGGATGGACTTGAATCCAATTGCGACGAGCCAGCTGTGAGCCAGTAGTTTTATACCCACAAAAACCAACAGAATAGAGATACCAATTTTCAAGTAATGGAATTTATTTACCACATGAATCAGTAAAAAGAACATGCTCCGTAACCCTAGAATGGCAAATATATTGGAAAAGAACACCACATATTGGTCGCGGGTTACTGAAAAAATAGCAGGAATGGAATCGGTAGCAAAAATAAGGTCCGTGAATTCCACCATGATTAACACAATAAAAAGCGGGGTAATGTAGGTGTACTTTTTACGGCGAACAAAAAAATTGTTTTTTACATATTTAGGGAATACCCTAAAAAACCGGGAAAGAAATTTTACCAACGGGTGATTTTGGGGTTCAATTTTTTCCTCCTTAGTTCGGTTGATAAACATTTTTATACCGGCATACACCAGATAACCTCCAAAAATATAAAGAATCCATTCAAATTTGTGAATCAGTGCGGCACCAATAAATATGAACAGGAAACGCAATACAATGGCTCCCAAAATACCCCAGAAAAGTACGGGTTTATAAGCTTCTTCTCTAACTGAGAAAGCACTTAAAATCATGATAATCACAAACAAATTATCTACCGATAGAATTTCTTCAATCAAATAGCCTGAAATGTAATTAATGGCCATCGTTTTACGGAATAATTCAATCGCCTGATCAAATCCCAAACCTGTTAAGTCAATGCCGTAATCGAATTTTGTAACGACATGAAGTAAATCGTCATATGTGTGTATTCCGTGCATTTTTTCGCCATAAAAAAGCAGAAATACGCCAAAGCTTAATGCAAGAGTCACCCAAACAAATGTCCAGCCAGCGGCTTCTTTAAACGAAACCATGTGGCTTTTACCGCCAATTACTAATAAATCGAGCAGTAAAATAGAAATTACAAATACTATAAAACCAACCAAAAAAATTGTTTCTGTATTAAACATATAATTTTTCATTTAAAATTGAGGCAAAGATATTATTATCCAACCATTTTATACACGTTCTAAATTAAATAATCTTTTAGGATTGTCATTAAATGGAGTGAAAAGGGAGCTTTTCAATAGCCAATTGGGGTTGTAATTTCTTTGATGAGTATTCATACAAAACAGCTACTTTTACATTTTAAAATTTAGAGTTATGCTTAAACGGTTATTTTCATATTTTTTGCAAGGATTGCTATATATAGCTCCTATAGGGTTAACAGCATATATTATTTATTGGGGATTTACTGTAGTTGATGGTTTTATTCAGAAGATGCTCCAAGCTATGGTTCATTTCAGTATTCCCGGTTTGGGAATTGTTGTTGTATTTTTCTTTTTAGCATTGCTTGGCTTTTTAGGGCAATCGTTAATTGCCAGCCCTATTAAAAAACTTTTTAGCCGGATAATGGAGCGCACCCCCATTATTAAAGTCATTTACTCAGCATTGCGCGACTTGTTTTCAGCCTTTACCGGTAAGGAGAAAAAATTTAACAAACCGGTTTTAGTTAAAGTAAACAAAACATCGGAACTGGAAAAAATTGGATTTGTTACCGAAACAGATTTAAGCCGATTGCAACTGACTGATAAAGTGGCTGTTTATTTTCCCCATGCCTATGCATTTTCCGGAGAACTTTTTATGGTTCCGGTGGCCAATATTTCCCCCATTGATATTCCGGCAGCTGAGGTTATGAAATTCATTGTTTCAGGCGGGGTTGCCGGTTGGGATAATAAAGAGGTGACAGATTAGCTCTTTTAATCCTATTTACGCATAAGGCAATTTGGTGTTTTAATGCCAACATGTTTTTTATTTTCACGAATAATCTATCAATGTAATGATCCAATGGCATTACATTTTGAATTATTGCTTAATCCGGACTTCAATGAATAAAATGCATAGCAACCCATAGCATCCAAACGGGATTCTATATGTCGGTTTCAATGGAAACAAACCGGGCAATATTTCGAGACATTTCAATGCGGTTATAGATGGATTGCATTATTTTAAGATACAAGTCTTCTTTCAGCACTCTATCTTCAAAACCGACATCTACATTGGGATTATCGTTTACTTCAATCACATATGCTTTACCATCAATCATTTTAAGGTCAACACCATACAAACCATCACCCATTAATGCTGCAGCTTTGGTGGCGGCTTTAATAATGGGTTCAGGAACATCCTCAACCAGCATGGTTTCCACCAAGCCATAATGATCGTCGAGTTCATCGTTCCAATTCACAATTTGCCAATGGTCTTTTGCCATGAAATACTTGCAGGCGTATAACGGTTTTTGATCAAGCACGCCAATTCGCCAGTCGTATTCTGACGGAACAAATTCTTGGGCAATAATTAAATCGGACTTTTTAAAAAGCAGGGTTAATTGGTGTCGCAATTCCTCTGGATTATTCACTTTGGTAACACCTATGGAAAAGGCGCTATCGGGCTGTTTCAATACCATGGGGTAGGTAAGGTTTTCAAACCCATTCTTTTTTATAAAATCTTTCGTTATAATTAGGGTATGTGGCGTAAGAATTTTGTTCTGGCGCATGCGTTCTTCCAAAAATATTTTGTTGGAGCAACGCAGTATCGACCACGGATCGTCAATCACCACTAATCCTTCAGCATAAGCTGTCCGCGAGAAATGGTAGGTGTGGTTATTAACGCTAGTGGTTTCGCGTATAAAGAGGGCGTCGAACTCTGTTAAACGGTCGTAATCATCTTTGGTTATAAATTCAGTATAAAAGCCGATTTTTTTTGCGGCGGCTTTAAAAAGCTGCAATGCTTCGGGATTCGATGGCGGATTCTTTTCTTCAGGGTTTACCAGAATGGCTAAATCATATTTATAATTATTGAACCGGTGGCGCTGAAACCGCTTGCGCGAAAAATATTCGCGGGCAAAATGTTGTATGCGTTCAAAATCCTCATTGTTTATTTTATCGAGGGTCAGGGGACTCACCCTTTGTATTACCCAACGATCAGTTTTATTAAACTGAACTGACATGAGTGGTGTTTCAAACAACCGATATAGATTCTGCCCCAGAATTCTTAAGTTTTTATCAATAGTCTGCCCAAAATAGATGTTAAAATTAATCTGGCTCCGGGTTTCTTTTTCCAAGGTTTTCTGCAGCAGATCATCAATATCTTGAGCAATGGTGCGGATGATGGAAACATTCCTAAAATCGCGGATGGTAGTTACATTAGGTATGGCTCTATGCTCCCGGGCCGATGCCAAAAGCGAAACGTAATATCCAATACTCTGATATCGGTATGAATTGGAAAGATTAAAAATTCTTCCATTTTTTAACGACTGAAACTCGTGATCGGAAAGGTAGCTTTTAGCCGAAATAACCCTCAATCCTTCAATTTCAAGTTTCCATTTTTTTGGATTGTCAACCACAATTATGTTTGATATGGCATTGCGTTCTTTTGGGTCGAACAGATTAAGCACCATCCGTGTGGCATGTATGCCATCGCTATAATAATTGGGTAATTCTTCCGAAAAAACAAATCCAGCTTTTTGGTACCACTCAATTAACTTGGTGTCGGTAGAAAGGGCTTCGAGGGAAAGTTTGTCGCAGCCTTTTGAAATGGCAACGTGTTTAACTTGAGCCAGCAAAATTTGTCCAATTCCCCGTCCTTGGTATTCCGGTAAAACACCAATAGAATAAATGCGTACCGTATGCTGATAAAGGTTTAGGATAAGGGTTCCAATGGGTACAAATTTCCTTTTTTCTTTAATTTCAGCAATCCAAACTTGTTGAGCGGAGCTTCCTAAACTAAGACGCAACGAACGCCGGGAACTTTGCTGAAAGGAAGGGAAGCAGATATTTTCAATTTTTTCTAAAAAAAGCAAATCACCAATGGTTGATTTCCTGATATTTACATTCATAAATTGGTTTACTAAAAACTATCCAAATTTAATATTTTGTGAATATCTGAATCTTCATTATAACTATTTTTTGAAGACTTTGTTAATAGTTATTAACAATTGAGCAATAAGTAGGATTGCATGGTTTTTTATAGTTAAAAAGGGAGGAGTTATCCAGTTCCTTCATTGAATGGTATTTGAATACGAATTAGCACTCCGGGCAAACCTTGGAGCGCCGTTTTATCCAATATTTCCAGTTTACAAGTTCTTTTAGTGATACTCTGCAGGTTTTGCATGCGTTGTTTAGTAATTTTAGTAGCCATTGACACATGATTGCTTTTTTGTTTTTCGTTGGAGTGTTCTTGTAAGCCAATACCGTTATCTTCTACTTCAATCAGCATTAAATTCTGGTGTCGAGTAAACCGGATAATAATTATTCCCTGCCGGTCAATTCCTCGCACGCCATGTTCAATAGAGTTTTCAACAAATGGTTGAACCAACATAGGCGGAACCTGGCACGTTTGAGGTTCTATGTTGGTTGAAATCTCAAAGTGATAATCAAATTTATTCTGAAATCGAAGTTGCTGTAATTTCATGTAATCGGTTAAAATCTCCAATTCATTCTCTAATGGAATAAAATCAGATCCCGATCCCATTAATATATTCCGCATCAATCGCGAAAAATTAACTAGATAGTCAGAAGCTGCTTTTTTATCGTTGTGCAAAATATAATTTTGAACAGCGGCCAAGGAATTGAATACAAAGTGTGGATTTAACTGAGCTCGCAATAGTTTTTGTTCCAAACTCATTTGACTCAGCTTATCTTTTAACCTCCGTTGCCGGTAAAAGAATAGAATAATTACCACAATGGCTACAACAAAGGAAGCAATCCCAATAATAAGAAATTTTTGACGGCTGATTTGCAGGGCATCCAGTTCTGCTTTTTGCTTTAAAATTACTATTTCGCGTTCTTGCTTTTCCGCTCTAAACAACACATCCATGGCTTCAGAATTTTGCCTACTTACTTCCTTAGTAATGCTGTCTTTGTAGGCCATTGATTCGCGCATGTGCTCTAATGCGAGTTGTGTTTTTTGCATGTAGCTGTATAGTTCCGAAAGAATTTTATCTGCTTCCAATATCTGAAGGTTACTACCAATTGTTTTTCCTATTTCAAGTGCTTTAAGTAAATGTTCTTCTGAAAGGGAATAGTTCCCAGTTAACATATATACTTTACCCAAGTTTCGATGGTTATCGGCAACATAAATCAAATCACCAATTTTTTGATTTATTTCCAGTGATTTTTGATATTCCTGCAACGCTTTATCATATTGCTTCTGCTCCACATAAACCATTCCTATTCCATTATGACAAATGGCTTGCCCCAGTTCGGAACCAATTTCCAAATTTATTTTAAATGATCGCTTCAGATAAACCAAAGCAGAATCGGTATTGTGCAAGAACAAATAGGCTTCGCCTATATTATTTGTATTGATAGCCATTCCCAACCGGTTTGTTTTCATCTTCTCTTGATAGGCTAATGATCGCTGAAAATAACCAATGGCATCGGAATAGTTATTGTAACTGATATATACATTCCCTATTCCATTGAGCGAGGAGTGCATAAGCAAGGTGTCGTGAGCTGATTCAGCCCATTCTAAAACACGCATGTAAAGTTTTAGCGCCTGTGCATTATAATCAATTCTTCGGAATACAACGGCCAATTCATGCCATGTTTTGGCCTTTAACGAATCATTTTGAATTGCTTCAATTATAGCTAGCGATTGCTGATAAAAAGAAATGGCTGTGCTATATTCTGAAATATTCCGGTGTCTTTTTGCAATTACATTATAAATCTCAGCTATGCTTTTTTGTTGATTATTCGTGCTAGCTATTTCAATTGCTTCCTGAAGATACCGATCAAAAGGCTGTTTTATCGTGTCTTTTAATTTATAGCTGCAATTTGACAATTGAATTAAGCTATCAATTGCCTGATTGGAACTAAATGCTTTGTATGTATCGGATTGTTTACTTGGGTTCGGATGCTGACACCCAATAAATGTCAATAAAGCAATAAGAATATAGAGGCAAGCAGTTTTCAAAAAGTGTATTTTTAATAAAAATAGGAAGAATAATTTTAAGTTAGTTATATAATATTTTAAAATTTACTCTTCTTTAATCATTTCATCGGATAATTGAATGATACTAGCCTTGTAACCTTGGTTCTCGAATATATAAGGTGCAAATTTAATGGTTTCAAAAGCAGAACCGGAATGAAGCCAGCAAAAAAAATTTCGAAAATTCAACTTTTTTAATGAGATTATATGGCTGAATGCATTATTTAGTATTTTAAAATGTAAAGATAAGGTGTAGGGATGGAACACCTTATCTCACAATATCTACTTCGGAAAATAATCCTGTGGGTTAACTTTTGCCCCGTTTTTTTGTACTACATAATGCAAATGCGGACCGGTGGAAATACCGGTACTTCCCACAAAGCCAATTTGCTGGCCTTTATCTACGACATCGCCAACTTTTATCTGGGCACTTTTTAGTTTTGTATAAACAGTGGTGTATTCTTCGCTGTGCTTTATAACTACATAATTGCCTTGCCGATCATCAAACGACACTTCTAAAACCACTCCTTTGGCTGTTGCCATAACAGATTCTCCTTCCGGTAAAGCTAAATCAACGGCATAGTGAAATTCTTTATTTTTGTATAATGGATTTATCCGCTCTCCATATCCGGAAATACTCGTTACTTTTTTAAAATCAACCGGATAAATTGACGGAATATCATCGCCATTATCAACCAAGGTCTGATTTGTAGTTGAAGTTACGACATTGCTTTTATGGGTAGTAAAAGCAAAAAGCAAGAATGCTACCAGGGGCAGAGCCAACAAGTACATGCCCAAATAGCTAACAGATGTTTTATTTTTTGTTATCATGACGATTCGTTTTTTAAAAGTTTTACAATAAAAATGACTGATCAACCCGCCGTAACTAACGGCCTGAATACGGTTTAACAGGCAGCCCAGGTAATTCTCCATCTCATGGGAGTTTTTAATTACGCTGGAATCGGCTAGGTATTCGTGCTGAAGCTTCAGCGAGTTTTTGTAAAGAACCACAAAAGGATTGAACCACAGCAATAAGGCAGCCATCTCGGTGATAGTCAAATCGAACCAATGAAACTGCTTGATATGCGCCATTTCATGTTCAATTATGAGGGGATTGCTTTCGGTTTTGGGCAAAAAAATCAGGTTGAAAAACGAAAACGGAACGGTTGCTTCCGTTTTTACAACAATTATTCTGCCCATTCGATAGGTTTCAGCTTGTTTACGGATTCTCACAATCCGTAAAATGGAAAATAAAAGCTTACTGAACAATATTATAATGCCGGCAAAATATACCACCGCCAGCAGGATGGGAAAATTTAATTGGGTTGCATGTGCATTTGAATTTTGAGGTTGAAAAAAGTCTGTTTCCGGCTCAAAAACCATGGGATGCAATAATTGGGTAAGCATGCCACCGGATGGGCCTTGGAAGATTGAAATTTTCAGAACGGGAATCAAAAACGAAAGCAGTAGCCCAAAAACCAGGTACAGCCTGTTGAGCCCGAAAAAAGTACGTTGACGCAGTACCAACTGGTAAAAGCTATAAAATACTAAGAGGCAAATGCTTACCTCAATTAGGTATCCAAAGTATGCTGGCATAACTCTAGTTTTTTGACTTTAAGGTTTTTATCTTTTCTGCTATCATTTTTTGTATCTCTTCCAATTCCGAAAGGTTCAATTGTTCGTTTGCGAAAAATGAGGCAAACTCAGGTGCAGAGCCATGGAAATAATTGGTAATAACCGATTTTACATGGTTCTGAAAATAGGCGCTCTTTGAAACCAACGGATAGTATTCGTGGATTTTCCCGTAAGTATTGTACCCAATAAACCCTTTTTTAACCAATACCCGGATAACCGTTGAAACTGTGGTATAAGCGGGCTTAGGCACGGGAAACTGGTCCACAATGTCTTTCAGGAATCCTTTGTTTACCTTCCAAAGGAATTGCATTACTTGTTCTTCAGCTTTTGTGAGTTCTTTACTTTCCATACACAAATCTATAACTATATTTATAGTAATACAACTATAATTATAATTATTATGAAATTATTTTTTTTCGTGCCGATTTTATTGACAATTTCTGGAGTATAAAAAATGCCACAAAGGCACCAAAACACCAAGGATCACTAAAATTAAATGTGGTTTCTTGATAGTAGAGCAGCTTTAATGTAATTATTCTTATTTCCGGTATACAATTTTAAAGGACTCAGTTTTTGAACCCAACTGAAGACGGCAGAAATAAATTCCTTCCTTTATCGATT
>JAIFNJ010000115.1 GCA_020047835.1 Bacteroidota bacterium | reverse complement strand
ACTCCTTTATTTGCTGCGAATAGCCGTCGGGTTGAATGGGAATGCTTTTGTCGGCAATTACCGCATCCATGAAGAGTTGGTCCGTAAGTTTTCCCCTAATCTGAAGGTTCAAATCGGAATTCATCACCATATTTTGGTTGTTGCCCACATTCATTCCGCGCGAAAGCAATCCGGTGACTTCCAATGTTGATTCTGAGTTTTCTTTTTCGGTTTCACTCAGGTAACTCCCGGTTGCTGTTCTGGCCTTTTGGGAGGTATTGAAATTGAATTCCGGATGACCGCCTTTAGGCAGGGCATCGGAAAAACGGAACGGAAGGACCCGATAGACCATTTTTAATGATTGACCTTTAAACCGGTCGTTTTTTAACACGAACCAGGCGGTAGAATAATTAATAGAATAATCAATTTTTGGCGATAATACCGTATTGTTCCAGCTTATAATCTCACTTTCAGGAATAATGTAAAACGAATCGAGTTGAATGGAATCGGTTACTTGCCACGTTTTATAGCGTAGGTTGCTTAAGTTCTGAGTAAACCCAATAACCGGCAGAAGTAATAAAAACAGATATATACATTTGGCATTCAATGAAATAGAATTGATGTGGTATTGTTTTATCGGTTAACCGGTACCAGGCAACTTGGATTTATATTTTTTCAAGCAGCCCATAAATAATCGGATTCCCATTCCGTAATTGAATGGTAAAATCATCAATCAAGAATTGTTGTTTCCTATTGTTCCAAATATAAACTTTTAAAAGGATGTTGGCTTGGTTTTGATTGATATCGGATAGTTTAATGCTCAAATGAACCGTTTGCCACTTGGTATTGCTGGAATCCGTTGCAATGAACTGACTAAAGCGGGTACCGCCCCAATAAATCGATGTATCATTCGATTCCAACGAAGCCGCTAAAGTAGCATCGGTAAAATTGTTTTCCGCGAGCACTTTTACTGAAACATCAATAAAATTGTTTTCATTTCGAATAATTTCATCCAGGGGCCTTGAAAAAACAGGAGACCATTCCGTCAAACGGTCTATTACATAGGATTTGTTTCCTGAAAAGCGAATGGAATCAACAAACTTTTCAATTGTAAACGGCGAAAAATAATCAACTCGGTTTGTCTCGAAGTCAACCTTCGAAATAAATGCCTTTTCGGAAGGTTCTTTTTTTGAGAATAAATAGCCCGTGCCGCCTGCATAGTTTTTTTGCCATACCAGCGTTGGATAAAAATCTTTGATGATGGGAACTGTCATCGGATTGTTATTCGACAAGCATCCTAAATACAGGGTTTCAGATTGTTGGCTTTGTTTGGCTAAAAAGTTAACAAAATCAGATTCCTTAGTAAACGATTGGTACCACACAAAATTGGAATCCAAAGCCTGTTCTTTTAAATAGTACCGGGTAATATCCGGTTCTAAATCAAGAATAGAAAGGGTGTTCGGATTGCTTTCAGTGACTTTTTTAAAATCGATAACTAATTGTTCGTGAGGCGATTGGTAAAACACCTGATAATGGCGACGTTCTTTTACCAGCGAAAAAGTATTCACCGCAAGAATTAGTATAACCAGACCGAGATTAACTTTTGCCGATTGGGGAGGAATGTGCCCAAAAAGTACCAGAAACAGAAAAGGAAAACTAAAGATGAGCACTGAAAATTGGAGTACACTATTCACATAAATGGAATAATAGTAAGCGATTAAGAAAGGAATCAAAAACCAGCTCAACGAAAGTAGAAAATATCGTATCCTGAACGATTTGGTTTTTGTGGAGAATACTCCCCAAATTACCAGGCATACTATTGGAATTAGTGAGAATAAAGAATAGTTGAGCAGGTAATGAATAAAGTTGATAATGAAATCGGGTTCCGGCTTCCCTAGCCAGCCCTCAACACCGCCAATGCTTAGCTGATAAAAGAAGATGGGAAGATGGGGAATGTATAAAATAAAAATCAGGAAACCGGCTAATAGATACTTTCCAACTAATTTGCGGTTCAAAAAGAATAATCCGCTGAGCCAAACTAAAGCTGCAAAAAGTAAGCTAAAATGATGATTGTAAGCACAAAGAGAAGCTGATAAAACATAGAGTATTGTATTTCGAATCCATTTTATCTGCGGTTCTTTTATCAATTTGGTCCAGTAAAAAACCATGACCATTGAAAAGAAAAGGCCACTGATGTAAGGTCGGGCTATCTGGCTGTACATTACATGAAATTGTATTGTTGAAACTACGGCTGCGGTTAATAAACCAACGGTTTCATTGTGCCATTCTTTTGCAATCCGATAAACAAAGTAAACAGAGCCCAATCCCATTATGATAAAGGGTAGCTTAATCAGCCAATTGTTAAAGCCCACTATTTTTACCCAGTAATATAAAAACACCTGAATGGCTGCAGGATGGCCATCTACTTTTACCCCTTTTTCAATCAGTTCTGAAAAACTATGGAACTGGGTGCGGAAAAGCGCACTGAATTCATCAAAAGTTAGCGGAATGGCAAAAAAATTCCAGAATCGTAATATTCCGGCAACTAACAATATGAGGAGCAGTATAAGTGTATTTGTTAACTTCATGGCTTGCTATGTTTGATTTAACAATTAGGTTTCAACAATTTTAATTAAAAATAAGCAACATTACATGCTATTTAGTAAATTTTGAGTGATTTATTGAAGGGAAGATTTTTTAAACTCACAATATTGCGAAAAGTGGTTTTGGCAATTACAAATAAATTCCTATTTTGGATCCGCTAATTGTACGGTTTACATTTAATTACCCAACTATGCAAGTTAAAGGTACAGGAATAAAAGCCACCCGTGATTTTGTAAAGGAAAAATTTCCAAAACGGTTTGATGAATGGATTCAGAGTTTGCCTAAAGAATCTCAAACACTTTATAACGGACCGATTGATGTGGGAAAATGGCACGATATAAACACTTCCTATTATATTCCTATGGAAAAAATAGTAGAATTGTTTTACAATCGGAATGCTCAAAAAGCGGGTGAGGAGATGGGCCGTTATAGTGCCGAAACCACACTCAAAGGAGTTTATAAGGTATTTTTATTGGTGGCAACTCCCCAATATTTAATGAAAAGGGCCACCAATATGATGCAGGCTTTTTATAATCCTTCGGAGATTGAAGTATCAGAAACCTCGAAAAAGCAAGCGGTATTTAAAATTAAGTCGTTCAAAGGCATAACCAAAGCTACCGAGTACCGTTTTGCCGGATGGTGCAGTAGGGCTCTTGAATTGTGTAATTGCAAGCAGGTTTCCTATCGGGTTACCAGTTACCTCTCCATGGGTCAGCCAACTACAACAATTGAGTTCAACTGGGAATAATAACTGCTTTTCGTCAATTGACAAAGCCGAATAATTGCAGCTGTTGAATTCACTTACTATTGAGTGAATATTACTATTTTTGGAGTCTAAATTATCAAAATTGGCTCGCATTGTAATTCTATATTTTCTGTTTTTTACTTTTACCAGTAACCTTATCGCACAGCAATTATTTAGGCTGAGTGGTTCAGTAACTGATTCTGTTACTCACGAATACTTGCCTAATGCTTCTGTGGAAATACTGGAACTTCAAAAGGGAACAGTTTCCGATGGTTCCGGACGGTTTGAACTGGAATTACCACCTGGGACTTACCAGTTGAGGGTTTCTTTTTTGGGTTATAAAACCCATGAATTTTCCATTCCACTTGCAAAAAATGAAACCTTAAAGATACGGCTGACTCCAATATCTGTTGAGGTGGGAAGTGTTACGGTTTCTTCGCGAAAACCCGATGAAAATGTAACCTCGGTGCAGGCAGGTGTATTGCAAATTGACAGCAAACAGTTCAGCAAATTGCCAACCTTGATGGGCGAACCGGACATTATAAACGCCATCAGACTAACTCCTGGTGTTCAGAGCGTTGGCGAGGGAAATACAGGAATTTACGTGCGTGGAGGCGATGCCGGACAAAACCTCATTTTGCTCGAAAACATGCCTTTGTATAACCCGTCGCACCTATTGGGTTTTTTCCCCGTATTTAATTCCGATATCTTAGGTCAGGTACGAATCATTAAGGGTGGCATTCCGGCGAATTATGGAGGAAAAGCTTCATCGGTTATTGACCTTGCCATGAAAGAAGGCAACCGTGAAAGGTTTTGCGGAAGTGGCAGTATAGGTTTACTTTCCAGCGATTTAACTTTGGAAAGCCCTTTAAGTAAAGGTAAAGGTTCTCTTATTGTTTCCGGCCGGCGAACCTATCTCGATGCGATTAAGTTATTGTCGCAACCGTTTATTCCCTCATCAAAAAACTTTTTTGAGCAAACCAATTACTATTTTTACGATGGTAGTATAAAATTTACCCATCAACTGGGCTCTAAAACCCGATTGACTTTAGCTGCTTTCGGAAGTAAAGATACTTACACCCTCACCGACAATGAGTTTTCAGTTTCAAATAAAATGAACTGGGCCAATATAGCAGGTAATGCCAACATAAAACATACTTTTTCGGATAACATGGCAATGGGTTATACGTTGGGAATTACCAATTACTTTTTTGAAATAGATGCCGGTTTTAACACCTATAAATTCAACTTATACTCTGGGGTACGGGATTGGTTTCAAAACCTCGACTTTACACATAAGCTTACTGATAAAAGCCGCTTGAAATACGGGGTTGCCTATACAAGGCATTTACTCACGCCCAACAAAGTAGCCATTGATGTGGAAAAAGTTAATTTTAGTAACACCAACCAGTATTTTTCAAACGAAGGATCCATCTACCTTCAAGGAGATTATTCATTCAATTCGAATCTTAGTATTTCAGCGGGATTACGCCAAACCTATTTCCAGCATGTTGGACCCTATACCCAATATTCAAGAAACGAAGTGGGTCAAATTGACGATTCCACAGTCTATGAAAAAAATCAGAAGGTGATAGATTTCTTAACCTGGGATCCAAATCTTTCCTGGGTTTATCTTCTTACGAATCAGTCATCGGTTAAAGGAACTTTTTCAATCACGCACCAGTTTATTCATTTGGCATCAGTAGGGACGGTTTCGCTGCCCACCGATGTTTGGCTGCCAAGCACCCAATTCATTGAACCGCAAAAAGTAGGTTTGGTAACTTTGGGCTATTTTCGAAATTTTTTTGATAATGTAGTGGAAACTTCTGTGGAAGCCTATTACAAAAAAATGAGCAATCAAATTGAATTTCTAAATGGCGTATTAGACAATTTTGATAACACCAAAATGGAGCAAAATATTATTACTGGTTCGGGAAAAGCCTATGGCATTGAATTTTATATGAAAAAACAGTTGGGAAAAACCACAGGATCTATTAGTTATACCCTTTCGAGAACACTACGGCAGTTCGACGAAATCAATAGCGAACCTTTTCCTGCTAAGTATGACCGGATTCACGACCTTTCAATTACTCTTAATCATGAATTAAGCAACCGATGGAATCTTTCAGCAGTATTTATTTATGCTACCGGAAATGCCATGACTTTGCCGACCGGAAGGTACATTATACAAGGTAATGTAGCCAACGATTATACGGCAGTCAACTCATTCCGTATGCCAGCTTACCACCGACTTGATCTTTCTGCAACCTGCCAGTTAATGAAACGGAACAATTGGGAATCATCCCTTATATTTTCAGTTTACAATGTTTACAACAGGGCCAATCCCTACTTTATTTACTTTCAGGTGAAAGGTGATATTGATAAGTATTACCTAAGCGTAGCACCCAAACAAATATCGCTGTTCCCAATATTACCATCGGTTACCTGGTCGTTTAAATTTTAAACTATGAAGCACGTTCAACAACTATTTCTGATTATTATTGCTGGTTTCACCTTATGCCAAGCATGCGATGAACCAAATTTTGAAATGGAGGATTATCAAAGCAAAATTGTAGTTGACGGATGGATTGAGCAGGGAAAATTTCCACAGGTATTATTAACATTAAGTGCGCCGTACTTTTCTGATATTGATTCAGCAAGCTTGCGCGATTATGCACTGACCCGGGCAAAGGCATCCATTAGTAACGGTGAGGTAAGCGAAGTGCTCACTTTAAAACCCAACAATGTGTATTTTCCACCCTATTTGTATGTTGGAACTTCAATTAAAGGTGAAATTGGGAAAACTTACACGCTTACTGTAGAATATGCCGGGATAACAGCGGTTGCAACTACCACCATTCCAATACCGGTAACTTTAGATAGCGTATGGTTTGCATTGGAACCTAACCAAGACAGTTCCGGGTTATTATGGTTAAAATTTACCGACCCGGTGATAGAAAAAAATTATTACCGCACCCTTACTCAAGTTAAAAATGAAGATTCAAAATACATTCCTACTTATTTTCCAAATTTTAATGATGAATTTTTCAACGGACAGGAAATCAGCGTTTCACTGTATAAAGGGAATAAAACATCTACAAATAAAGAGGATGAATTGTATTATACCTTAGGCGACACCATTATGCTAAAAGCTACTTCAATTGACAAAAGTTCCTTCGAATTTTGGAATAGTTTTCAAAAAGAAATAATTAATACGGGAAACCCTTTTGCTTCAAACAACGCACGGGTTAAATCGAATGTTACCAATGGGTTGGGAATTTGGTGTGGGTATGGTTCAACCTATTATCAGATTATTGCAAAATAGTAATATACAAAAGCAGAAAGTTGGAAATTGCAAATGGGTAAAGTGGAAACTTGGAAAAAGCGGGCCTTATTCTTTTGAAGATTTTTTCAGTAGAATAAATGAAGTGATATAAAAAAGCCGGGTTTTAAACCCGGCTTTTTTATAATTATTTTGTGTAAGTATTTTCTAAATCTTCCATATACGCTTCAAACTCATCAATTACATCTTCAAACCCTTCGCCAAAATAAGTTTCAGCATCCACCTTAGAGCCATCGGCAAATACAAAACGCATGTCGAACCAATAATTTGTTTCTGTTACAGTTATTGGAGTTTCGTGCCACATACCGTCATACCAGTATTCCTGATACGAATATTCTTCTGTTACTGGGTAGGCTTCTACCAAGGCTATTATTTCATTGTTGTCGGCATAGCGCAAACTTAAGCTTATATATTGATTAATTGCTACCACTTGTGCTGCCACAGCTTGTTCTTCCTGAGTTTCCCAATCGTAGGTATCATCAATTTGTTTCATTTCTTCACCAAAATTCAAGGCATCAATGGAACCAACAATTTTTAAGTTCATGGCTTGAAAAGAGGCATTTCCGCTGTTAATTACTTTATGAACATCAGTATTTGAGTAATCATAAGGTTCATCCTTACTAACTTCCACTTCTTCCCAATACCAAAATCCACCTATTTCATACCAAGTTTCCTTGTAATAGGTAGTATTTGCTTCAATATTTTCTTTACTCCAGTTTCCGGCGGCATCCAACGTTAAGCGCAACAATATTTTATTGGCATGTTTGAAAGAAAATTCGGTAGCAAATGCAGCATTGTTAGTATTCGAGGCCATGGCGTACCAAACCCACTCTCCTAGAGTTAAGGTTGATTCAATGGATGTGGGGTATCCATTCGCATTGTATGCTATATCAACAACAAATGACATTACAGAGGTTCCATCCACTTTTAGTTCAGCAGCTACATTTTGAGGTAAATCACCATTATAGTCATCAATTGGGTTAGGACCGGTGTACCCGGTATAAGAAACGGTATAGGTTGCATTATTAACTACACCATCCTGAGTTGATGGAAATTCGAATTTTATAATCGTTCCAGTATCGGAATAGTCCCATGTTTCAGTGGTGGCATTCCAAGAATAAACGCCAACAAGCAAATCATACAATTCCTGAATGGTTTCTGGATCACCTTCCGACGGATTTACCTGAATGGATTTGAGCATTCCTTCCACTCCGGTTTCAGTGTAATTAGCAGAAGCAAAAATAGGAGCAAAAGCAATAGTTCTTGACAAAATAACCTTTTTATTCAAACCACTGTTCCCTTCAAAAGGATCGCTGGTTTCCATAAAAGTTACCATGGCTATGTTGGCTTGCATGGCAGGTTCTTGTTCCATGTCTTGCATTTCATTAATCATCTCGATTCCTGAGGTCTCAATGCTTTGTTTGTTCTCTTCTACACTTTTCGCGCTGAAAGTATTATCATCAGCAGGATCCTTCTCGGTACAGGACACAGCAATCATGGATGCTCCTGCAAACAGATAAATAAATAATTTTTTCATTTTCATACAATTAATTTAGGTTTTTACTGGGTTTTAATATAGAACGATTCAAAATTACAAAATATTTTTTCGTGTTTTTTAAACGAACATAGCTATTTGATGAATGAATGCAATTAATGGTTGCTTCTATCAACTAAATAAGATAAAGCACTGTGATATTTTCTGAATTCCTTTTCCAAAAAATTCCTATTTGGTAATTAGAATCAGTTTTTATAGCTTTCGCAGTTTTTAAGCAAAATAATTTAATAATCAATTTTTTCTCTCAATGAAGTATCTAAATAGCGTTATAACTGGAACAGGAAGTTACATTCCTGAAGTTCGGGTGACTAATAAGGAATTTGCCCAACACCTTTTTTTTAATAAAGATGAATCATCTATTGAGACATTGGTTGAAGAGGTAATTCATAAATTTAAAGATATTACTGGAATTGAAGAGCGACGTTACGCCACCGATGATATGAATGCCTCCGATTTGGCTGCTAAGGCCGCTGAATTGGCCATTGCCAATGCAGGTATTGACCGCGAATCCATTGACCAGATTATTGTAGCCAATAATTTCGGTGATGTGGCTAAGGATACCATACAAACTGATTTCCTTCCAAGTATGGCCTCACGGGTTAAACATTTATTGGGAATTCAAAATCCATCCTGCATCCCTTACGATATTATTTTTGGTTGTCCGGGATGGGTGCAAGGAATGATTCAAGCCGATTCTTTCATAAAAAGTGGTTTAGCCAAAAGGTGCTTAGTTATTGGCGCCGAAACGTTGTCCCGGGTTATTGACAAACACGACCGCGACTGCATGATTTTTGCTGATGGTGCCGGCGCTACTATTTTGGAAGCGGTGGAGTCCGATGAACAGAAAGGCATCCTTTCTGTTTCCATGATGTCGCATACCAATCAAGAGACGTATTACCTGTACTTGGGAAAATCATACGCTCCTGAAACCGATCCAAAAGTGCGTTACATTAAAATGGATGGGCGTAAAATTTATGAATATTCGCTTACTAATGTGCCAACAGCTATGAAAATAGCCCTTGATAAATCGGGCATACCAGCTGATCAATTAAAAAAAATTATCATCCACCAAGCCAACGAAAAAATGGACGAGGCCATTCTCATCCGCTTTATGCGTTTGTGCAAAATACAAAAACCCATGTCCGAAATAATGCCTATGAGCATTCAGGAGTTGGGAAACAGTTCTGTAGCTACCGTTCCAACACTTTACGATATGATTTTAAAGGGCGAAGTAAAAGGACATGAAATTCACAAAAACGACATAATCATGTTTGCCTCAGTAGGTGCCGGAATGAACATTAATGCCATTGTTTATAAGCAGTAAGCAGAAATTTGAGTTTAGAAATTAGAATAAAAAAGGCCGGAAATTTCGGCCTTTTTTACTTATTTTAAATTTAATATAATGTTATACTTTCCTTTCCAAAACCACGAATGAATAAGTCAAGCCAGCTTGCTCGTCATTATTCACATCCTCTTTCGAAACTTCTTTCCATTCTTTTGAGGTAACTTCTGGAAAAAAAGTGTCGGCCGGAAAAGTTTTGTGCATTTTCGTCAGGTAGAGTTTATGGGCCAGTGGAAAAAACTGTTGGTAAATCATGGCACCGCCAATAATAAAACTTTCTTCATTATCGGTGCACTTTTCCAAGGCCTCTGGTATTGAATAAACAGTTATGGCTCCTTCAAATATCTCGTTAGGAATGTTGGTAATAACAATGTTGGTGCGGTTGGGCAAGGGACGGTTGGGAAGCGAAAACCAAGTGTTACGGCCCATAACAACAGTATGGTCTTTAGTCACTTGCTTAAAATGCTTTAAATCGGCTGAAATATGAGTTAACAAACGGTTTTCATATCCTATTCCGTTATCGGCAGCCACGGCTACTATTATTGAA